>JBBTQT010000123.1:5869-9138 GCA_038065575.1 Patescibacteria group bacterium | reverse complement strand
CGGTTGGAAATAATAGCGTGTTTTAAGATGATTGCCAAAATTTATTTTCCTGAACTCCCGTTATACCAACTCATTGAATTTTAACCTTAAATTAGCTATAATTCAGCAGTGAACTTTAATCCATGGCGACTTATGGACAGAAATTACTATCCCAGTCAGGATCCGATGGTGAAATTCAGGCAGGAAATGAAATTGAGGGGTTTTAGCGTCCGAACCGTTCAAAGCTATTTGCATTATACAGGGGAATTCGGGAGGTTTGCAAGTTGCGACCTGCGCTCGGTCGGCGCAGGGGAAATTCGCGATTATTTGGAATATCTGGCGGACAAGAATTATTCATCTTCCACTCTAAATGTCGCTTATAGCGCCCTACAGCTATATTTCGGCAAGGTTATGGGTAGAAAATTTTTTATCCATCTACCCCGAGCCAAAAAACACAAAATCTTACCAAATTTTTTGGACAAAACGGAAGTGGTCAAACTTATTGAAAATACCAAAAATCCCAAGCACCGTTGCATTATTTCCCTTCTTTACGGCGCCGGTTTGCGCGTTGGCGAATTGGTGCGTCTGCGGATGTCTGATATTGATTTTTATGGCAACACCATTCGGGTTGTTTGCGGTAAAGGCGCTAAAGACAGGACTACGCTTCTTCCATCGTCTTTGCGCGACATCCTTTTAATTCAACAAAGACTGAAAAAATACAATGACTATTTGTTCACAAATGGACGCGGTGGACGCCTTACAGAAGCCAGCATTCAGAAAATTGTCGCAAAAGCCGCCTTATTGGCCGGTATTGGAAAAAATGTCTCGCCCCATACCCTCCGTCACTCTTTCGCCACGCATCTGCTTGAAAACGGCACGGATATTCGGTATATTCAAGCTCTGCTCGGGCATGCCAAATTGGAGACAACCCAAATTTACACGCATGTGGCGAGGAACCAGCTGGAAAAAATCACTAGCCCATTGGATCTATGACTTTGGTTTTAATCGCAATTTACGCAATTTTGTTCGCCCTTCTTGCCTGGCGGCGGTTTGAGTGGGCGCTTGTTTTGTTTTTCGCGCTTTTACCCGCCTACCTTGTTCGTTTTAGTTTGGGGTCAATCCCTTCCACATTATTGGAAACAATGGTCTGGATTTTGGCGATCGCGTGGCTGATCGGCAATTTCAAATTAATAATTTCCAGTCTGAAAAACTTTCGGCTGATTATTAAAAAAAATGAATCGATCATTATCGCGATTTCCTTTTTTATTCTCGGCGCCACTATCTCCGTTTTCGCTTCGGAAAATTTACGCGCCGCGCTTGGTGAATGGAAAGCGTTTTACATTGAGCCTGTCGCGATATTTATTATTTTGGTCACCACATTGACCGGCAAAAAAAATAATAATCCGACCACGAAGCAATCCAACGCCGATAGTAATCATTTAATTGAAAAAATCCTGTTCGGCCTGGTACTTTCCGGCCTGGCGGTTAGTGGTCTGGCAATTTATCAGCATTTCACCGGTTGGTTGGTCCCGGATTCATTTTGGCAAAATCGAAACACCTACCGCGTGACCGCCTGGTACGGATTTCCGAACGGGGTGGGACTCTTTTTAGCTCCGCTTTTGCCATTCGCCATCTACTTTATAATGAAATTATTCGGAAAAACTAGAGGCAGGCGAATTATGAGTGGTTTGCTGTTGGCCGTATGTTCTGCGCTACTTGTTTTGCCTGTCCTCGCCATCGTCTACGCCAAATCCACCGGCGCGTTGGTCGGTATCGTGGCGGGTGCCGGCGTTCTCCTACTCTGTTATAAAAAAACCCGCTGGCCGGCGATCATCATTGGCGCTATTATGCTCACATTTTTTTTCTTCTTGCCTGAAAACAATCCGATCAAAACCGAACTTTTGGCCAAGGATCGATCCGGACAACTGCGAATCAATATGTGGGCGGAAACTGGCGCTTATTTAATGGCGCACCCTATAAAAGGCGCCGGACTGGCCGGCTACCCCGAGGTTATATATCCTTATCGCATTGATAAAACGATTGAAGTATTCCATCATCCGCACAATTTATTTTTGACGATCTGGGTCAATACCGGCCTTGTCGGCTTGATTGGTTTCGTCTGGGTTATCGTTTGGTTTTATCGCGTTGGAATCGGTGAATTAGGTGTTTCGGCACTCCGGGACGGCAGGCAAACAGAATCGACGGCATTGCCAAAAACGATGAACGAAGATAAAATTAATTCGTTCGTACCATTCCTTTTGAGCGCCATGACCGTGTATCTTACCACCGGACTGGTAGACTCTCCGTACATAAAAAACGACTTGGCGCTTTTATTTTGGCTTCTTCCCGCTTTATTATTCGCCATAAAAAAATAACCGTTTATCTTTATGGGAATTTCCGAATTACTGGTTTCAACTATCACCGATTTTATTTCCGCCGGTGGCTATCCGAGCATAGTCATCTTGATGATTTTAGAAAGCATGATCGCCCCGGTTCCAAGCGAAGCGGTCATGCCCTTCGCCGGTTTTTTGGTCTACTCGGGAAAATTTAATTTTTGGTACGCGGTATTTTTTAGCACCATGGGCAGTATTATCGGCTCGCTTATTTCTTACTATCTCGGTGCTTATGGCGGACGGCTGGTGGTGGAAAAATGGGGGCGGTATTTACTTCTCAACAAACGGCATTTGGATATGACGGAAAAATTTTTTGCCAAATACGGCGAAAAAACCATCTTTATCAGCCGGTTCATTCCAATCGTGCGACACTTCATTTCCATTCCGGCCGGAGTCGGGAAAATGAAAATCAGCAAATTTATTTTATACACTTTGGCCGGAGCCGGCGCCTGGAACGCTTTCTTGACTTATGTCGGTTTGCGACTGAGGGATAATTGGTCAAATTTGGAGCGTTACGCCAAATTCGGCGACATTATTATTATTGTCGCAATCATGGTATCTACCTGTTATTTCATCTACAAAAAAATACACCGAAAGACGGCGGTATAATTATTAATTAAAAATTATTAATTATTAATTATCGCCTAGTGTTGTTTGAAACTTTGCAATTTCAAACGATAATTATCCAAAAAATGGACGCGGAAAGTGAGCTGTGAAACGATCAAGCCCACTACCATCATGAGTCCGCCGAGGAATTTATAATAGTTGACTTGTTCGCCCAAGACAACATACGCGATGAGGGACGCGAAGACAAGGTATACGGAATCAAAAACCGCCGCCTGACTGGTTTTTATTTTTTCCAGGGATCCATACCATAAAGTCTGGGCGATGATAATC
>JBBTQT010000123.1:0-5859 GCA_038065575.1 Patescibacteria group bacterium | reverse complement strand
AGCTCTGGGCTGGGACAATCGCACGGGTTACTCTTCCAATCGTGGAGACCTGATCAAAAGAAACATCAAAACGCGTCTCGCCGGAGAACAACGCGATCGCCAAAAAAATAATCAAGGCGCCGAATAAATTGCGGCTGATGAGGACCATCTCATGCGAAATATGGCTCAATTTTTTCTTATAAAGCACATCGCCGGCCGAGAAAGCCAAGGCCGCGGCCACGAAGTAAAGATCATTCCAGGTGAATTGTAGCGGAATTTGAAAAAAATCCGTGCCATAAATGGCAATGCCCAGAACCGAAAGAACCACACCCGCGAAATAGTTGATAGTGATTTTTTCTTTTAGAAAAATGTACGACAAGAGTACGGTGAACGGAGTTTGCAATGATACCAGCACCACCAGGTTGATGACCGACGAATGGCGGAGGCCGGTGAGGTTGAGCAATGGCCCGAGTACGCCCGCGAAAATTCCCATTCCCACTAGATAAATCAGGTTTTTTTTCTTCTTCATCGCCAAGTATTTTTTCAATTCCGGAAAAAATCCGAAAACAAAAATCAGCACGGCCACCGACAGTATCTCCGTCAGGAATGTAAGCACGATCGGGCTGTTTCTTTGGAGAACGAACTTGGAGATGGTCGGATAAGTGGCAAATAAAAAAATCGCCAACAGGCACTTGATTTTATGCTTCATATGTAATGATAGCCTGAATTAAAGGATAGCAACATTATAGCAGATAATCACAATATTGAGAATTGGAAGATTGATTGACTAGTTGACAAAATTTTTTTATATGCTAAAATGTAATGAATATGGAAAGGGCTAAATTTGAGAAAGGAAAACAAGAAAAATTTTTTTTAGATGTAAGAAATTATACTAGACTAAACTGGTCAAAATTGGCTGAAAATTGTAATGTTCACAAAAGGACGATGAATGAATGGGCACGAGGGAAACAATTACCACCATTTTTGATTGTTAAAAAATTAGCGTACTTGTCTAATAAAAAAATACCTAAAGTGACGAAATTGAAAAACTATTGGTATACAAGAAAGGCCGGTAGAATAGGAGGAAGAAAAAATGTGGAGATTAATGGCAACCCTGGAACCAATGAGGGAAGGAGAAAAGGCGGATTACATTCAATCGAGGTCAACAGAAAGCTGAATAATGACTTTTTTAAGCAAAAGGCAATAAAAAAACCACGACAATCAAAAAAATTGGCTGAATTAATAGGTATAATTTTAGGTGACGGTCATGTTAGAAATTACAGATTTGGAATAACTCTTAATAAAACTACTGACTTGAATTACTCTAAATATGTATCTAAAATAATAGTAGAGTTGTTTGATATAAAACCAAAAATATACATAAGGAAAAATTACATACAAATTGATTTACTAGGTGTGCAGGCAATTAATTTTTTAAAAAAGAACGGCCTTGTCCCGGGAAATAAAATAAAAAATCAGATTGATGTGCCTGAATGGATAAAAAAAAGTAAACAATTTTCACAGCGATGTCTAGTTGGTTTAGTAGATACGGATGGATGTGTTTATTCGGATAATCACAAGGTAGGAAGAAAAAAATATACCAGTATATGTATTGATTTTACTAATCACTCATTACCATTACTAAATTTCATAAAAAATTTCTTAATTTCAAACAATTATAAAATTACAGGTTCTAGATGGAGTGTAAAAATTAGAAGAAAGCAAGATGTAAAGAGGTACTACGAAACAATCGGATTTAGTAATAAAAAACATAGTAATAAAATTATTGATTTTTTTAAAAATGGAGAGGTCGTATAGCTGGTTTAGTACGCCGCTCTCGAAAAGCGGTGTTCGCCAAAAGCGAACCGAGGGTTCGAATCCCTCCCTCTCCGCCAATTTTACTAACTAATCAATCTGTATGGCTCGCACCAGCACCTACTTAAATTTCCCACGCAACACCGAAGAAGCGTTTAATTTTTATCGGTCAATTTTCGGCGGCGATTTTGTCGGTGGCATTCATCGTTTTTCCGAAGTGCCGCCTCAACCCGACCGACCGGCTCTGGCCGAAGAAGACAAGAATTTGGTAATGCATATCATGCTCCCGATTTTGGGCGGCCACCTACTCATGGGTACCGACGCGCCGGAATCAATGGGATTCACCGTCACTCGCGGTAATAATGTTTACATCAGCCTGGAACCGGACACCCGCGCCGACACCGATCGGTTATTTTCCGAGCTTTCGGCCGGTGGCAAAGTGGAAATGCCTCTCGCGGAAATGTTCTGGGGAGACTACTTCGGCTCTTGCGCGGACAAGTTCGGCGTGCAATGGATGTTCAACTGTTCAGAAAAAAAATAACTGTATGCAAAAATCCGTGGACTCCGCCCGCGCCAACCTGATTAAATACAGCATCCGCACATTGGCGGTCGTGGCCGACAAGCTGAAAGAACTCGGCGTCAATGTTTGGGCCTGGGAGAATATCGGAGACCCGATCAAGCAAGGGCATCAGGTGCCGGAATGGATTAAGGAAATTCTCAAAAAAATTTGCGATGACAACGCCAACTGGGGCTACTCGCCGACCGAAGGTCTTTTGGAACCTCGAACATTCATCGCCGAATCCCGAAAAAAACAAGGCATAACTCTCAATTAAAAGGACATTGTTTTCACGAGCGGCCTCGGTCATGCCATCGGTATGCTTTATGAAGCGATGCTCGGAACCGGAGTCCGCACTATTTGCCCCTCCCCCACTTACCCGTCGCACAGCTCCATGGAGAGCTTCATTACCGGCAAAGAACCGATTCTCTACGCCTGCCGGGCGGAAAATAATTGGCAACCGGACACGACGGATTTGGAAGAAAAAATTAAAAATAATCCGGATATCGGATTCATTCTGCTCATTTTACCGAACAATCCCACTGGCGCCTGCTATAGCGATGAAATTCTTTTGGATATCGCCCGCCTCGCGAAAAAACACCATCTCGCAATCATCTCCGACGAAACCTACATCAATTTAATCTTCAAAAAACACTCCCAAACGAGCATGGCGGAAATTTTGCGACGCGTTGGTGGCTTCCCTTTGATTGTCATGCGCAGTATGTCCAAGGACATCCCTTGGCCGGGCGGTAGATCGGGCTGGATGGAATTTTATAATTACGATGATGACGGCAATTTTTTGGAATTGGAAGAAACATTGAAACAAATGCTCCGAACCCAAGTCTGTTCCACCACCATGCTCCAGGCGGCGCTACCCAAAATTTACGGCGATGCCCGTTACCCCGCGCATCTGGCGAATTTCATTCCTTTGATTGAAGAGCAAAGCGAATATATTTCCGCCGAATTGAACAAACTGGATGTGATAAACTGCGTTCCCGGTCAAGGCGCTTTTTACCTCGCGGCCGTATTCAAGGAAGGCGTATTGAAACCGAACCAAACTTTGGCGATTGCCAACCCGGAAGCGAAAATTTACATTGAAAAACTGGTAAGCGACCCGAAAATGCCTCTTGATAAAAGATTTTCTCTCTACCTCATGGCCGCCAAAGGGATATTTGTCACCCCCTTGTCCGGTTTTGAAGGCCCGCTCGGATTCCGGGTCACTACTCTTCGGACTGATTTGGAAGAAACGAAAAAGGTGTATGATGTCATTACCGAGGCGATCAAGGAGTATGTTAAGTAAGAAATCACCGCGTTTTCCGTCATTATATATGAACCCGAAAAAGGTGGAATTACAATTTAACAAAGCCTACAAGGCTTATAACGACGCCATTTTCCGCTTTTGCTATTATCGGGTGTTTGATCGGGAAATTGCCAAGGAACTTACCCAGGAAACTTTCATGAGAACCTGGAAAAACCTGACGGACGGCGGCAAGATCGATAATATCCGGGCTTTTCTTTACCGGGTGGCGAGAAACGCCATTATTGACCATAGCCGCAAGAAAAAAGAAGCTTCTTTGGACAATTTACGCGAACAAGGGATTGATTTCGGCATGGAAATTGAAAAAACATTGCAAGACGGCATCGATAACGATTCCGCGGTGGAAGCGATAAAAAAATTGGACGATATTTATCGCGAGGCGCTATTGCTTCGTTTCGTCGACGGATTCGGGCCGAAAGAAATCTCCGAAATGCTGAACGAAACCCAGAATGTCATCTCGGTTCGTCTCAATCGCGGCCTCAAACAATTGCAATCGCGAATCCAAAAAACAAAAATATGAAAAAAATTTTCAAACAATTGAAGCGCGAGCGGCTTACTTTGTCGGAGAAGTCGGAAATGAAAACGAAATTGAACTTGTTCGTGAGAGAAAATCCGATTATCCAGCCAACCGCTGAAACGGCCGACCGGATGGATTTCTTCCGGCTGTTCCAAACGCGCCGGCGCTTGGCCTTCGCCGGAGCGATGATCGCCGTGGCATTGACAATAATGAGCGGCACCGCTTACGCCGCCGAAGAATCGTTGCCCGGGGATATCCTTTATCCGATCAAAATCAATGTCAATGAAAAAATCCGAACGGCCATTACGCTCAATTCGGAAAGTCGGGTGGCTTGGGAAGTAAAAAAAACCGAACGCCGTTTGGAAGAAATGGAAAAAATCGCCGCCCGGGGGAATTTTGATCAAAAGGAACAAGAGAAATTGGAGGTAAACCTAAGCGCGCAAGCGAATCTGACTCGTCGACGGATAGAAAGCCTGGAAAAAACCGAGAACGAAGGAAAAATTGAACGGTTTAGCGCTGATTTGGAAAAATCTCTTAAAAAATCCAGACGATTGATTGAGGAGATTGAAAACCAAACGATAAGAATAGAGGTGAAAACGGAGACGGAAAACACCCGCCCGAAAGAAAGACCGCGGCCGGAAAGGACGATGATAAAACTGCTGGAAGAGGAAGAAAAAATGACCAATGAAATAAAGATCAAAGCCAAGGAAAGATTCAAAAAAGAAATGGATGGAAAAGAATCCCAACAAAATGAAAACTCCACCTCAACCGAAAAAAAACGCGACCCGGAAATTGACACGCAAACAACCGACGCGGTTTTATTGGAAATAAATGACAAACAAAAAAATCGTTTTGAGAGAACAGTGGAATTTGAAACACCTGAAAACATAAAAATAGAGCTGTAATTTCTCTGATTATTTTTCTTCGCCCATGCCCATTGTCCACATAGAAAAACTGGTTTTCGGCGGTCAAGGCCTGGCCAAAATTGACGGCAAGGCGGTTTTTGTTTGGAACGCGCTCCCGGGCGAGGAGGTGGAAATTCAATATCTCAAAAACAAAAAAGACTTTGCCGAAGCGGTCGCCGTGAAAATCATCAACCCCTCGCCGGATCGAATTGAGCCGAAAGAAAATCATTATTTGTCCTCCGCCCCATGGGAAATGATGACTGCTGAAGCGGAAAATCGCTACAAAAAACAAGTATCGCTGGAAACTTACGAACGCAACGGCGGATTGATTTTGCCTGACGAAGCTGTGGATTTGGTATTTGATGAAGAAAACCAATATGGCTACCGCAACAAAATAGAATTCAGTTTCGCGGTGTTGGATAGTGGCGAAGTCGCGCTTTCTTTTTTTAATCGTGGCACCAAAGTCCGTTTGCCAATCACCTCCTCGCTTCTTTCCGAGCCGGTGATTAACGAGGTGTCCGCGTCAATTTTAGATTGGATCAACCAAGAAAAAATCCCCATGCGCAGTTTGAAAAGCATCATTGTCCGAAGCAACGGCCGCGGACAGGCGATCGCCGCTTTGTTCATCAAAGATCGTCTGATATTTGATAACTACCCCGATGTCAACGACAAAATGCTCGGCTTCACCCTATACTACTCCACTCACAAAAGTCCGGCATCGGTGCCGACGGAATTACTGTATCAAGCCGGGCAAGATTTTCTGGAGGCC
>JBBTQT010000122.1:0-3287 GCA_038065575.1 Patescibacteria group bacterium | reverse complement strand
TCGGACATATATTACACAATAACACGTTTTTCCGGCCTTGACAATCGGGGGGGGGAATTACGAATTAATAATTACGAATTAATAATTACTAATTAAAAATTACCAATTACGCGCTGTATAGGCGCGTTTGAAATCAATGTTGATTTTTAGTCTGAGTCCGCGGCGCTCGTGGCGGGATCGGTTTTATAATCGCAGTCCTTGTTGGAGCATTTGGTTGTTCCTTTGGCGCCGAAGATTATGGGCGCGCGGCAGGTGGGGCAGTTTTCGCCGGTCGGTTTGGTGGGAAGGATATTTTTGCATTCCGGGTAGCGATTGCAACTGAAGAAAGGACCGCGTTTGCCATGCCTTTCCACAAATTCTCCTTGGCCGCAAAGATTGCAAGTGACGCCGGTATTTTTCTCGGTTTTTTTGATGTTTTTACATTCCGGGTAGCCGCTACAGCCGAGGAACGCGCCAAACCTACCATGCTTCACCGCCATCGGCCGGCCGCATTTATCGCAGACTTCGCTGGTGGTTTCCGGCGCGGCGACCGATCCGTCGGCGTTTAATTGTTTGGTGGTTTTACATTCCGGATAATTGGTGCAGGCGATGAATTTTCCGAAGCGGCCGATTTTAATCACCATCGCGCTTGAGCATTTCGGGCATTTTTCGTCGGTAGCCTCTTCGGTGATGGCTTTCTTGGAAATTTCCTCGGTTTTCTTGATTAGATTTTCGTGGAAAGGAAAATAAAATTCGGAAATAATCGGTTGCCATTTTTTTTCTCCGGCCGCGATTTCGTCCAGATTTTGCTCCATTTGAGCGGTGAATTGGTAGTCAACGATATTCGCGAAATGAGCCACGAGGAGATCATTGACAATCATGGCCACATCCAGCGGTTTTAATTTTTTTTGTTCGTCCCGTTCCACATACCGTCGGTCTTCAATGGTGGCGATGGTCGGGGCGTAGGTGGAAGGGCGGCCGATGCCGTATTCTTCCATTGTCTTAATGAGCGTGGCATCGGAATAACGGGCGGGCGGTTCGGTGAAATGCTGTTCCGGAGTGATTTTTTCGCTCCAAACCGTCTGACCTTCTTTTAATTCCGGCAGTAATTCTTCGCGAATTGATTCGGCGTACAATTTCATCCAGCCCGGGAAAATCATCGTTTGACCGGTGGCGCGAAACACATATTCCTTGCCCGCCACGTCAATGGCGGTGCGGTTCAGTCTGGCGGCGGCCATTTGGGTGGCGAGGGCGCGTCGCCAAATTAATGTATAGACTTTATGCAGCTGGGGAGTAAGATAAGCTTTGACCGCGTCCGGCGTGCGCGCGACATCGGTCGGGCGGATGGCCTCGTGAGCCTCTTGCGCGCCTTTGGATTTGGTTTTGTAAAATCTCGGTTTGGCCAGGCCGTATTCTCGGCCGTAGGTGGCGAGCGCGAATTCACGAGCTTCCGTCAAAAATTTTTCCGACAAATTCAATGAATCGGTGCGCATGTAGGTGATAAGGCCGATATGCCCGTCCGGCCCCAGATCAATACCTTCATAAAGTTGTTGCGCCAGTCGCATCGCTTGCTTGGCGGAGTAGCCCAATTTTTGGTTGACGGCTTGTTGGAACGAGGAAGTGACAAACGGGGGCGGTGGCGTGCGCGTCGCTTCTTTTTTTTCAATGGCGGCGATTTTGTAATTCGTGTTTTTGAGATTTTCCAAAATTTCCTCGGCTTGTTCTTTATTTTTTATGTCCAATTTGTCCAATTTTTTTCCTTGAATGGAATACAGTTTGGCCAAGAAATTCGCGCCTTCGTTTTTATTTTCTCGGAACAGGCCTTCAATGGACCAGTATTCGTCACTCCGGAAATTTTGGATTTCCCGCTCGCGCTCCACCACCAGGCGTACCGCCACCGATTGAACGCGTCCGGCCGATAAACCTCTCGCCACTTTACTCCACAAAAAAGGCGATAATTCGTATCCGACCAGACGATCCAAAATTCGGCGCGCTTGCTGGGCGTCCACCAAATTGGCGTCAATCGGGCGATGGTGTTTCAGAGCTTCTTCAATGGCGGTTTTGGTGATTTCGTGAAACACCATCCGTTTGGCGTTCTCCGGTTTGATGTCCAATATCTGCGCCAAATGCCAGGAAATGGCCTCTCCCTCTCGATCTTCATCAGTCGCGAACAACACCTCGCCGCATTTGGCGGCTTTTTCTTTCAGTTTTTTCACTTGCTCGGTTCGGTCTTTCGGCACGGTGTAGCTTGGCGCGAAAGTGCCGTGTTCAATGTCCACCCCCATTTTGCTTTTGGGCAAATCGCGCACATGGCCGAAAGAAGATTCCACGACAAATTTGGCGCCCAAAAATTTGGAAATGGTTTTGGCTTTGGTCGGCGATTCCACGATGACGAGGGTTTTGGACATAGTTTTTTGCTTAAAGCGAGGGCATTAAGGCAGAGATATGTTTTGCTTAGAGCGTGGACATTAAGGCATTAAAGGGAGGATTTGTCAAGAGGGGGGCAAACAACAATTACGAATTAAGAATTACGAATTACGAATTGTGTCCGACGCGATCGTGATTGTGGTCGTTTATTCGTAATTCTTAATTCGTAATTCGTAATTTCCTCCGTATCTCTCCACTAAAAAAAATGGAGCCGGTGGCGAGTATTATATCATTTTTTTTGGCGTTTGACTTGGCCCACTGAAAAGCGTCCATCGGATCCAGGAAAATTTCGGTTTTGACGATAGCGTCAAGATTTTTTGCGAATAGGAATCGGATGTCTTGGGGAGCGGCGACCTTGCGGAAAGGGTTATCGGTGTTGCGCGCGCCAGCGACGGTTGCCGGACGGAGCGAGGCCAGTTGTCTAATCATGAATTTGACATTTTTGTCTTCCGAGAATCCAACCACCAGATGAATCCGGCCGAAGTCGTCATTTTTTTTGCCGGCCGACTTGCCGTTTTTTCGCAGATGTTTGATGGCCTCCACCGTGGTTTTCATTTTATCCGGATTGTGAGCGCCATCCAAAATTACCAATGGTCGGTCGGAAATCACTTCCAAGCGCAATGGTTGGTAAGCGGAGGCCAGTCCTTTTTTGATAGCGACCATCGGAAATCCCAGGTACTCGGCCACATCAATCACCAGACTGGCGTTTTTAACCTGATGAACGCCAATGGCATTCAGGTGGTAGCGATTATTTTTATACAGAAAATCACTGCCGTCAATGCCATTATCGCAAATTCGTAATTCGTAATTCGTAATTCGTAATTTCGTTTTTTTCCTCACGCATTCTTTTTTTATGACCGCCACTACTTTTTCATCCTCTT
>JBBTQT010000121.1:0-9371 GCA_038065575.1 Patescibacteria group bacterium | reverse complement strand
TGAAAAAATTCTTCTTGGGTTTGTTCTTTACCGCCGATGAATTGGATGTCATCCATGAGGAGTAGGTCAACATTGCGGTAGCGGTCCTTGAACTCGCGGGCGCGACCCTCTTTGACCGAGGCGACGAATTCGTTGGTGAATTTCTCGGAGCTACCGTAGAGGATTTTTGTGCCGGGATTGCTGGCCAGCATAGAGTGGCCGATCGCCTGCAAAAGATGGGTTTTGCCAAGACCGGAGTTGCCGTAGATGTAGAGAGGGTTATAGGCTTCGCCCGGGCGGTTGGCAACGGCCTGGGCGGCGGCGTGAGCCAGCTCATTGCCTTTACCGACTACGAATGTGGAGAAGACGTATTTGGGGTTAAGCCCGAATTGAAGATTGATGGTGGTTGGTTTGTTTTGGTTGATAAATGTGTTGTTGGTGAGGAGTATGGGAGGTTGTGGCGCCATCACACATTCTTGCTCGGTAATGTTTTTCACATTATCCACCAGATATTCCACTTTGCGGATTGGTTTGCCGGTGATTCTTTCCAATGCTTTGATCAGGTTGGTGTGGTATTTTTTCTCCATCCAGCTTTGTGTAAAAGCGTTCGGAACGCAAATGACCACTTCGTTGTTGTCATATTTGGCAATACCGGTATTTCGGAACCAGGTGGTGAAATTCGCCTTGGTGATTTCAAGTTCAAATTCCGCCAACACCGCCTGCCAGATTTCGTAATTGGTCATAATTTGCCTGTATTTTGGGGTTAAAGCCCTTATTTTGTTGATAAATTGGTGTCTGTGGACAATTGTAGCACAGTTGTGGAAAACAAAAAATGGCTGTATGTAGCCAAAAAGTGAGTAAGGTGGGGATAACCTGTGGATTGTGGGGATAAGTGGCGTGGTTGAGAGAAAAACATAAAAAGTTAGATGGACAAATTATGCGAGCTTTTCTCAATTGTCATTCCCGCGCAGGCGGGAATCCACAATCACTTTCGACAAATCGTCCGCTCGACTGGATTCCCGCCGGAGTTTACCCTCGTGTAGGCGGGGGCGGGAATGACAAAAAAGGAAACCGGATATCCGCTTTCACGGGGAAGACATTTGCATTTGGCGACAGTGTCTTGACAAATTTCGCGTTAGCGAGTATAATTAGCGCAATCATTACTTCAAGAACCTTACCAAAGTCCAATATGGCAATGAAAAAAACTTATCAGCCGAATAAAAAGAAGCGCGTCAAAACTCACGGCTTCCTCGCGCGCATGGATACCAAGAATGGCCGCAATGTGCTGGCGAGGCGCCGCGCCAAGGGTCGGAAGAAACTGACGGTGAGCAGTGAATTATCGCGCAAAGTCCGCCGAAGGATTAAATAGAACGACTGAATCTCCCCAAAAGGAGGTTCTTTTGTTATACTGGGGGGAGACGTTTAATTAAAAATTACGAATTACGAATAGTGTCCGTTGACCGTCCTGGTCGTTAGAGTTTTTCTTGGTTGTCATTCCCGCGAAGGCGGGAATCCAGACATATGGACAATTTACTGATAGTGATTGTGGATTCCCGCCTGCGCGGGAATGACAGGTAAAATACATTGGCTATATTCGACAAAGTATATTCGTAATTCGTAATTTTTAATTCGTAATTGATCCCACTGTGTTACCCGCCCAATATCGTCTCACGCGCATGAAAGATTTTGAAATACTCTACAAAGTGGGGCGTTTTGTTGGTGGCGGACTCGTGACCGCCAAAGTATGGAGAGTGACGCCGGAGCAATTCCCCCGTCGCCAATATTCTCGCGATGACTTGAAAATCGGCTTTGTGGTTGGCGTGAAGATTAGCAAAAGCGCCGTGAAGAGAAATCGGGTGAAGCGGCAGATGCGCGAAGTGGTACGGCTTCTCTTGAAGGAAGGAAAATTGAAAACCGGTTTTATGATTGCCATTATGGCCAAAAAAGAGATTTTGGACCAGGAGTACGCCGCCATCGAGGCCGATGTGGAAAGTATATTGAAAAAGATCGGGATTTTATGATAATTTTATCTATGTACCGGACAATAAAAAAAATAATCGTCATCCCCCGCTTTCCGCTCCTTTTGGCAATTCGGCTGTACCAAAAGACCGTTTCTCCAGATCATGGCTGGTTCAAAAGTTATTTTCCCGCCGGTTTTTGCCGTTTTTACCCGAGTTGCAGTGAATATGGACGGCAGGCGATAAAAAAAAGAGGAATTTTCATTGGTGTTCCTCTTACAATTTGGAGAATTCTTCGGTGTAATCCTTGGAGTAATGGCGGCGTGGATAAGCCTTAATCAATTTCAATCGTCTTATTTTTGCTCGCGAGTCCACTAATAATTTTTATTTTAGTTTTCGCGATGTCGTAATGCTCGGCCAAAAGTTCAATCAAGGCTTCATTGGCTTTGCCGTCCACCGGCGGGGCGGTAAGTTTTACTTTGATGGTTCCGTCCCCCATTTCGCCGACCACTTCACTGTGGGAGGAACGCGGGATCACCCGCACCTTGATTTTTACGGCCATACAGATTAAATTAACTGTAGGAATTTTCAGAGTTCAACTGTCATTCCCGCGAAGGCGGGAATCCAGGAACCATTGTATTAAAGCAATCCCGACTGTCTGGATTCCCGCCTTCGCGGGAATGACACTTATCGTGGGGATGACAATTTGAGGGCGGGCGGGGAGCAATTATAAAAAATTGTTGGCCGCGCGCTCTTGAACGATTCGCCGTGTTGGCGGATTGTGAAATGGAGCCGAGGAGGATTTGTATGGAATCATCTTACAATGATTCATTTAGAGATAAGGTGCTCACCGAGCTACGCAAACGGGCGAGAATCGCCATAGACGCCAAAGACTATCTGGCGGAAATGGCCTACCGCGCCCTGATCCGGAAGGTGGTAGAGGGAAGGCTCACTGACGCTGAGCAGGAGGCGTTGTCCAAATTCATGGCGCAGACTGCGCCGATGCCGGGGACGTCCTCCAAGCGAACGTCTCCCTTCTTGGAGACACCGAACCGTCGGCGTTATGGCGGTGAAAACTGCTAGTTAGGGCAGTTCTCTCACCATCAGTTCGTCTCGCCACCCCATCAATTCCACCACCATGGTGGTCCTCGTGTCCCACACGAGAAGGTGTCCGTCTGCCAAAATGGCGGACACAGAAGGAGGTACAGGCGATCCACTCTCGGGTCGCCTTGTCATTTATAGTGGCAATTACGAATTAAGAATTACCCGCCTTCGCCCTATCGGGCTACGGACGGGCGAGGCGAATTACGAATTACCCCGACTTTGTCGGGACAGACGAATTGACGATTACGATTGCGTACGTACGATGTACACAATTCTTAATTCGTAATTGATTTATCTTCGCCGATCACTTTTTTCCAGAGAGTCTGAATCACTTTTCGATTGCGCACTACACCACGAATCGTGTCGCGCACTTCCGGTTTTTTGATATTTTCAAGGTATTCATTATCATCCTTGTACATTGATTCCATAAGAGCGATTTCTCCGTCAATTTCTTTCTCCTCCACTTCAATTTTCTCGTCAATGGCCACCTGACGCGAGACCAAAGCAGCTTTGGCGCGCTTTTCGGCCTGTTCGCTGAAGTCTTTGAACATTTCCTCTTGAGTTTTTTTGATGTCGTCCAAGTATTGTTCCACGGATACGCCGTGCTTTTCCAAATCGCGCGTTAATTCGTAATACATTTTTTTGCGTTCCGCGTCTATCAAGACATCGGGGATTTCATTGAAGACCGATCCGGCGATGATTTTGTCCAGCATTTGGATTTCCGCTTGTTCATCGGCTTTGCGATTGGCTTCGTTGGTCAAGTTGGTACGGAGCAGGTCATTTAATTTTTCCAAACTTTCCTGTCCGAGTTTTCGGCAAAATTCTTCATCAAGTTCCGGCAGTTGTCGTTCCAAAACATCTTTCACTTTTACGGTCGCCTCCACTTTTTTGCCGGCTAGATGTTTTTGATAATGAGTGGTGGGAAAAGAAATTGGGAATTTCTTTTCTTCGCCTTTTTTCGCGCCGATCAATTCCTTGTTGAATCCCGGAATGTAATGATCTTCGGATAAATAAACCTTGTAGCTTTTGGCCTGGCCGCCTTCCACCGGCACATTGTCCAGTGTCATGTCCATATCCACGAGAACGATATCGGCTTCGGTCGCGATCCCCTCTTTGGCCACTTCTTTGGCCTGCATTTTGCGCAGGTTTTCTATGACTTCTTTGATTTGTTCGTCCGTCACCGGTTTTGATTTTTTTTCCACCTTGATTTTGGACAGATCCGCCAATTTTACCACCGGAATCAGAGCGACGGTCGCTTTATATTCCACATTATTTCCCGGAGCCAGTTTGATGATTTCAATTTTCGGCATGCCGACCGTGTCCAACTTTTCCGCCGCGACCGCCTGATAAAAACTTTCTTGGATTATTCTTTCCAGGGCTTCGTTCAGGATATTCACCTCACCGACTTCTTTCTTCATTACATCGTAGGGCACTTTCCCCGGGCGGAAACCTTTGACCGCGGTGCGAGTGGAGAGACGGTCGGCGGCCGTTTCCAGATGCTTCCGGTATTCTTCCGGCAAGACGGAGATGGTGAGTTCAACTTGGGATTTGGGTAGAGTTTTGAGTTCGTGATTCATATTAGATTGGGATATTGAGAATAAATAATGACCGCATTATGTCTTGAATTAGGCAAAAAGTCAAGGGATGCCTCCAAAAAACAACAAAGCACGCTTCGTTCAAGTGTGCTTTGTTGTCTCCTCCTTTTGTTCTCCTTGCAGGATGAACTCAAGAGGAGCTCGTCCCGACTGTGGGTGGGGTGGGGGTCTACGGGGTGGGTAGGAACAGAGCCACGTTGTCCGGGCAGTTGCAGCCCCTTCGGACGTCGAAAGATTTGACGGTGAACTCCACTCCCTGCAGAACCAGGTAGGGGTTCAGGTACCGGTCGATCAGGTTCTGGATGCCGATAGCGCGATCTTCGTCGTCGTCCGGCATCAGTCCTCCCGTGGTCACGAGGGGCTCGGCGTAGTTCTTCATCATCTGGCAGAGCGCGTCGCTCGTTCTCTGCCTGAGCGCTTGGCCGCCGCCGAGGCCATCCGGGGTGTTCCACCAGCCATCGGGCTTTCCTTCAGGCGCGACCGACGAGAAGAAGCGGGAGTAGTTGGTGACTTCGGCCGAGCCGTAGATGGCGATGTGGTACATCTGGCCGTCCACCACCACGGAATCGTTGAACATCACCGGTTTCTTCCAAATGGCGTTGGCGCAGTTCTCGAGCAAACACCAGACCATGATTGGTGAACTGGCGACGACAGCGCCGTTCTCGTCGAACGAGATCACCTGGAAGTCGTCATCGCCGTGGTCAGACAGCAGAGACCCGCCGTACTCCATGAACATCGGGGAGACGAAGGAGATGCCGGCGGTGAACCAGCAGATCAGGATGTCCTTCCAGTCGGCGCTCCGGTTGAGGCGTCGGTTGACGCGTGGCAGGATCGATTTCTTCATCAGAAATCCGAAGCCGAGGGCGATGAGAAAGAGCCAGACTCCGTACATGGGAATTCCCCCCTTATTTTAGGTTGTCCGTTGCGCGGTTTTTGTCCCGCAGTATTGGCGGATTTTACTTTTATTGTTGAAATTTGTCAATGCCAATCGTCAAAAACAAAAAAACACCAAGGTCTGATGTTTTTTTGAGTGAGCCGATCGGTGGGGTGGTTGATCGGCGTAGGTGGGACGCGAGGTCTCCACTTGGGATGCCTCGCGATTTGGTTGGTGGGTGCTGGCGTGGGCCACTACTCCTTGACGGCCATGATCTCGTCCACCGCGGGGTTTTCGCGGTTGATCCGGAAGCGCGGTGGTTGGCCGCGGGGCGGCTCCAGACGGACGACGAAGCCCTGCGCAACCGCCTCATCCAGGAAGGCGGTGTGGTCAAAGGGATCGAAGCCGCGGAAGACGGCGCTGTTCGCCAGATCGCGGAGTTCGAAGCGCGGCGCTTCCCGAAACCTGCGGATGAGGCACCGGATAGCGACCGTGAAGCGGGAATCCGCGTTCGGCGCGTTGGCCTCGCCTCGCCACTCCGGCGGGATCCACTGCATCTGGAAGCGGTAGGTGCAGTGGTGTTCCGTATTGTTGATCGTCCTCGCCGTTGACATCCACAGGAGACGTTGGGCGAGGCCGATCACTCCGATGTATGTCCTCTTGTTGAGTTTCGGGACGAGCTTCAGGGCGTCCCGGTAGGTGAAGGGGTTGTCGCCGAAATTGGCGATGAACAGGCGCAGGGTACTGTTAATTCCCCCGGACCGGTCATAATCAATCGAGCGCGCTCCCAACTTTCTTCTCCTTGCCGCCAATCGGCTATTCCGGCGTTTGTTCCGGCCGGTGTTCGTTGTTTTTCCTTCCTCCCCACTCCTGCGGAATTTTCTCCAGCCAGAAGCGGTAGATTTTGTTTGTCTTGATCGGCATCCACCCGTTGCGTTCCGCCGAGTAGAATACCCGCATGACAATCGCCCGCTTCAGTTTGAGGAAATTCATCGCCTCGTTGAAGGTGAAGACCCTATCGCCGAAGTGAGCGATCAGTCTCCGCAGGGCGTTGGCCATGATCGTGGAATCCTGGCGAGCCATCCGCGCTCTTCGGATTTGATCCGAATTGAGTCTCGCCAGTTGGTCGGCATCGGTTCGTTCCCTCGCGTCGGCGGGGAGAACGAGATCCTTCGGACAGTTTCCATCGTTCTCCATTTCCCCCTCCGTTGTTAGGTGCTTACCAACAAGTGAATTGATGCAAAGACTATCGTATTTCAGCGGTTTTGTCAATGTTTTTTCCGGAAATTTCACGGAAGCAAAAAATATCGGTAAAATAAAAAATCCCGAATGAGTCGGGATTTTCTTCCGGGAATTATTTATTTTATTTCAAGAGTCCCACAATGAGCAGCGCCACGATATTGGCCACCTTAATCATTGGGTTGATCGCCGGTCCGGCCGTGTCTTTGTAAGGATCGCCGACCGTGTCGCCGGTGACGGCCGCCTGATGGGCAAAACTGCCTTTGCCACCGAAATTTCCGTCTTCAATATATTTTTTGGCATTGTCCCACGCGCCACCGCCGGCTGTCATGGAGAGGGCGACAAACAAACCGGTGACAATCGTGCCAACCAATAATCCGCCGAGAGCGGCCGGTCCGAGCCATAGTCCGACGATAATGGGCGCGAAAACCGGAATGGCGGCCGGCAGAATCATTTGGTTGATCGCTCCTTTCGTGACAATATCCACGCATTTGGCATAATCCGGTTTGCCACTGCCTTCCATAATTCCCTGGATTTCCTTGAATTGGCGGCGCACTTCGGTGACCACTTTTCCGGCCACTTTGCCGACCGATTCCATCAGGTATGAACCGAATAAATAAGGCAACAATCCGCCGATAAATAATCCAACCAAGACTTTCGGATCATCAATTCTGAATACCGAGCTAATTCCCCTCTCGGTCAATTTGTGGGTAAAGTCGGCAAAAAGCACCAAGGCCGCCAACCCGGCGCTGGCAATGGCATAGCCTTTGGTAACCGCCTTTGTCGTGTTGCCAACCGCATCCAACGGATCGGTCACCGCGCGAACCTCGGCGCCGAGGTCGGCCATTTCCGCGATGCCACCGGCGTTGTCGGTAATCGGACCATAGGCGTCAATCGTAACAATAATGCCGGTAAGGGATAACATTGCCATGGCGGCAATCGCTACGCCATACAACCCAGCCAGATTAAAGGCAATCAGCATACTACCGGCAATGAAAATGACCGGCAGAGCGGTGGCGCGCATGGAAACCGCCAGTCCGGCGATAACATTGGTTCCGTGGCCGGTCTCACTGGCTTTGGCGATGCTCTTCACCGGACCATAGGATTTGGAAGTGAAATATTCGGTCACCCAAACCATAAGTCCGGTAAGTACTACGCCGAGAGCGGCGCACCAAAATAAGTCGCTCATTTCCATTCCAAGCAATGGTGCGAAGTTTTTGGTAACAAAATAGAAAGCAATCAGGGAAAAAATCGCGGAAGCGATCAATCCTTTGTAGAGCGCGTTCATAATATTCTCGGTTTTGCCGAGTTTGATGAAGAAAGTGCCGATGATAGAAGCGATGATGGACACTCCTCCCAAAACCAACGGAAAATAAATGGCGGCTTCGCGATTGGAGAAGGAGAGATAACCGAGCAATATCGCGGCCACGGCCGTCACCGCGTAGGTTTCAAACAAGTCCGCCGCCATACCGGCGCAATCTCCGACATTGTCCCCCACATTGTCAGCGATTACCGCCGGATTTCTCGGATCATCTTCCGGAATGCCTTTTTCCACCTTGCCGACCAAGTCCGCGCCCACATCGGCCGCCTTGGTGAAGATACAGCCGCCGATTCTGGCAAATACTGAAATCAGACTGCCGCCAAAGGCTAAACCGATTAAGGCGTTAACATCATTAAATATCAAATGAAAACCGACCACGCCAAGGAGCCCGAGACCGACCACAAACAGTCCGGTGATGGAACCGCCTTTGACCGCGACATCAAGTGCGGTCGCCAAACCCTTTTTGGCCGCTTCGGTCGTGCGGATATTAGCTTTGACCGAAATCGTCATGCCGATAAATCCGGCCAAGGCGGATAACGCGGCGCCGACCATGAATCCGAGAGCCGTAGTCCAGTCCAGCAAAAATCCGAGCAATAAGAACACGGCTACCGCCACATAAGCAATCGTTTTGTATTGTCTTTTCAAATAGGCATAAGCCCCTTCTTGAATGGCGCGGGCAATGGCCTGCATCCGGTCTGACCCGACCGGCAAGCGGTTGATCCAACGGATCAAAAAAAGGCCGTATAGAATGGCGGCCACGGCCGGAACGAGAGTGAGGGCGATATACATATGATCCACGCGAATTTAAGAATAAATAAAAGTCTTTTATGGCTATGATTGTACAAAAATCGCTTGGTTTTGTCAATTGGCGGTGGTTGGTATATACTTCAAAAGTTATTTTATTGAACTCCGGATTCAATCTAGCGCGAGGTGACCAATCGCGTAAAAATTCAATAATTCGATTTTATGAAAACTCTCGTCATCATTGACGGCAACGCGATCATCCACCGTTCCTATCATGCCATTCCACCTCTTACCACCAAAGATGGTCTAATGGTCAACGCGGTTTACGGTTTCACTTCCACATTGCTGAAAATCCTGAATGATTTTAAACCGGATTATTTGGCGGTGAGTTTTGATGTGGCCGGCGGGTCTTTCCGTGACGAAATATTCGCTGATTATAAGGGGAAACGGGTGAAAGCCGATCAGGATCTCTATGATCAGATACCGCTCGTGTACGAAGTGACCCGCGCTCTCGGTTTGCCGATTTTTACCAAAGAGGGGTTTGAAGCCGATGATGT
>JBBTQT010000120.1:0-7896 GCA_038065575.1 Patescibacteria group bacterium | reverse complement strand
CCGGAGGAGATGACGATTTGTTTGTAGGGAATGTCGGTGACATCTCCGGCGGCGAAGATTCCGGTGGAAGAAGTTTGGCAGAGATTGTCCACGATTATTTCTCCGAGCGGGTTTTTCTTGATATCAGTAGCGAAATCGCTGTTTGGGATCATGCCGACATGCACCATTACGCCTTGGACGGCTATGGTTTTCTTTTCTTTGATTTTCAAATCTTCATATTCTATTCCCGAAACGGCGTCGTCGCCCAGAATGCGCGCGGTGTTGGCGTTATAAATTATTTCCACATTTGGCGATTGTTTTACTTTTTGAATCAAAATGTCTTCGCCCTTGGGGAAGCCGCCTTTGAATTCGGGGGTGTCGGGGAATTTGGTGATCAAAAAAACTTTGACGGAAATGTCGCGCATCATGAGAGCCGATTCCAAAGCGGAATTGCCGGCGCCGATGGTGGCCGTGATTTTTTTCTTGTAGAGCGGTCCGTCGCAGACCGTGCAATAAGTGACGCCCCGGCCCCGCAATTCATTTTCTCCCGGCACATTCAAAACGCGGGGGTGGATGCCACTCCCGATAATTATCGTTTTCGTTTCAAAAGTTTTTTCGCTTCCGGAATCGTTCACGGCGCGCACGATGTGGTGATTTTTTTCGTGATTGATGGCGATGACCGCGTAGCCTGTTTCAATTTTCGCGCCGTACGATTTGATGTGGTCGTGAAAATTTTTGGCCAGCTCAAAACCGTTGGTATGGATGATGCCCGGCCAATTTTCCACTTCGCCGGAGAGCGCCACTTCTCCGCCGATGTCCTTGGCGACAATGACAAAATTAAGATTGCGGCGCGCCGCGTATATGGCGGCGGCGGAACCGGCCGCGGCCGCGCCGATGATGACGAGGTCGTACATATCAATTACGAATTACGAATTAAGAATTACGAATTGCCGGCGAAATTTTAGCATTTCAATTTATTGTGGTCAATCGGGCGATAGTTTTTTTAATTTTTTCCACATTTTCGGCCGGGGTCAATTCATTCCCGAAGATCAGACTACCGGGGCAAATGGCGTCGGGGCCGGTGGCGATTATTTGGGGCAGGGTTTCTTCGCTTATTCCGCCGTCCATTTCCAGGAATAAATTCGGGTAGAGTTTTTTGGCCTGAATCAGGCGCGCGGTCGTCTCGGGTAGATATTTTTGGCCTTGTTTGCCAGGATTTACGCCCATGAGCATCAGACCTTGAATATCCTTGGCGTATTCTTTGACGACTTCAAGTGGCGTGGCGGGATTCAGGACAATGCCGATGTCCCAGTTTCGCAGTCCTCGCAATTCATCAATGGTGAATTTGACATCTTTGACCGCCTCGTAATGAAACAGGATTTTTTTGACCTGGATTACGGGTTTCCAGAGGCTCGCGACCACCACCGGATTTTCGGTCATGAGATGCAGTTCGCAATCAATTTTCAGGATTGACTCCACATCCTCCGGCTCGGCCCAAGTGGAATCGGGGACGAATTTGCCGTCGGCGATGTCGATCTGCGCCATCATTACCGAGGTTTCTATCGCCGCGATTTGGCGGATAAATTCGGGTTTTGATTGGACGAGGATGGAGGGGATGATTTGGATCATAATTTATTCTCAAACTCTTCAATTTTTTTCAGGCGGCGGGCGTATCTTTCTTTTTCGCCATCGGAATTGAAATCCGTTTCCAGCCATTTTTTGACGATGGCCATGGCATGGTCGTCCGAGCTCAATTTGGCGGCCAGACAGAGGATGTTGGCGTTGTCGTCGCGGCGCATGCTTTCAGCCGCTTCCAAATTGTAGCCGAGGCCGGCGCGCGCGCCTTTCACTTTGTTGGCGACGATACAGACGCCGATGCCGTTTGTGCAGATTAGGATTCCACGACCGCCCTCGGTCACGGTTTTTTGAGCGAGAGGAATAGCGTAATCCGGGTAATCATCGGTCGGGACAAATTCCATCGGTCCCAAGTCTTCGGCGCTTACGCTCAATTCATTTTTCAAATAGCGCAGTAATCTTTTTTTAAGCTGGTAGCCGCCGTGGTCGGAAGCAATATATAGTGAGCCGGTGTACATACGGGATATTTAATGATTAAGGGCAGTGAAATTATAGCATAGGCCGACAAAAAACAACAAAAAATCCCGACTGTTCGGGATTTTTTGAGATTGCCGAATGTGTCCGGAGGAGAGTGTGTCAACATCAAGTTTGACTTCGGTCGTTGCTAGCGATATGATTAACATTATTCTCGCTCGGGGGTGAGGAATGTTATATTTCAGGATTTTCCTGGTTTTCTCGGTCGTCGCCGCGCTTTTGGTGACGGCGGGTTTCCTTCTCTACTTCCGGATCATCGACTGATGATTCGTCGCCGCCCACTCGCCGTCCCTTCCACACTCGTGGGTGGTAAGGATCCCGCCCTAGATCGTCCGAACCACCGTGTCCATAAAAAATTGTGGCCGCGGTAGTGACGATCTTCGGGAATACATGAAACGCCGCCCGCAAGGGAGGTGTTTTTGTTTCTAAACAGGGGGATTCTTCACTTCGTTCAGAATGACAATTCAGTATCAAGGGACTGTCGCCGAATACGGTTTTTTGGTCATTCGGCGACAGTGCCATTAAGCCTTGCCCTGAATGGCTGGGTGGTTTGGCGAGATTTTGCCTTAAAATTGACAAAAAGTGTTCGCTATATTAACATAAACGAACACTCATAAAAACATTATTACTCGGAATTATGCCCTATAACGCTAACGAAAACGAACAAGAAATTCTGAAATACTGGGAAGAAAATCGGATTTTTGAGAAGTCCGTCAACGAAAGACCGGACAATCGGCCGTATGTTTTTTATGATGGACCGCCTTTTGCCACCGGTTTGCCGCATTATGGCCATATTTTGAGTTCGGTAATCAAAGATGTCGTGCCTCGCTATTGGACAATGCGTGGCTACAAAGTCCGTCGCCGTTGGGGTTGGGATTGCCATGGATTGCCGATTGAAAGTTTGATTGAAAAAGAATTGAAAATTTCCGGCAAAAAACAAATTGAAGAAATGGGCGTGGATAAATTCAACGAGGCCTGCCGTTCAAAAGTTCTTCTCTATACCAAAGAATGGAAAAAAATGGTGGATCGCGAGGGACGGTGGGTGGAGTTTGACAATGCCTACAAAACAATGGATTCCGGCTACATGGAATCGGTGTGGTGGGCGGTTAAAACCATTTGGGACAAGGGCTTGATTTACGAAGGCCGAAAAGTTTTGATGTACTGTCCGCGCTGTGAAACGCCGGTGTCCAAGGCCGAGATTGCGATGGATAATAGTTATAAAGATATAACCGAAGAAACGGCGACGGTGAAATTCAAAGTGAAAAATCCGGAAAGTCATAATTTGCCGGAAAATACCTGCATATTGGCATGGACGACTACGCCTTGGACTTTGCCGGGGAATGTGGCGCTCGCGGTTGGGAGCGATATTGATTATGTGGTAGCGAAGGTGGCGGAGGAATTTTTGATCTTGGCCCGCGAGAGAGTGGAAGTGGTGTTGAAAGGACAAGAATTTGAAGTCATTAAAGAATTGAAAGGATCAGAGTTGGTTGGTTTGGAATATGAACCGTTGTTCGCGATTGAAGCGGTTAAAAATAGTGGAAAAAAAGCTTGGTATGTGGTTGCGGCGGATTTTGTGACGACCGAAGAAGGAACAGGTGTCGTCCATACAGCGGTTGTTTATGGTGAAGACGATTATAATTTGGGGTTGAAAATAGATTTGCCGATGGTGCCCCTTCTCGACGGAAAAGGCGTATTCAATGATTACGCGCCGGAGCTGGTGCGGGGGCAATATTTCAAGAAAGCCGAAAAAGAAATAAAAAATGATCTGGAACGCCGAGGCTTGCTTTTCAAACGCGAACAATATACACACTCCTACCCGCATTGCTGGCGTTGCGACACGCAGTTATTTTACAACGCCATTTCCGCCTGGTTCATCAATATCCAGGCGATTAAACCGCGTCTGATTGAACTCAATGAAAAAATAAATTGGCATCCGGATCATTTGAAGCGCGGCCGGTTTTTGAATATTTTGGAAACCGCGCCGGATTGGAATATCTCGCGCAACCGGTATTGGGCGACGCCATTGCCGTTTTGGCGTTGTAATGGAACACATAATATGGAACAGGGAACAGGATGTGGCAATGTTGTGTGTGTTGGAAGTGTGAAGGAACTAAGAGAGAAGGCTCTTAATTTTACTGATGCTTATTCAACGGACGAAGTAGAAAAATTGGATTTGCACAAACATAACATGGATAAAATTAAGTTGAAGTGCGATAAATGCGCGGGCGAGATGAAACGCGTTCCCGAAGTAATCGATTGCTGGGTGGAATCCGGCTCAATGCCGTTCGCCGAGTTTCATTATCCATTTGAAAACAAGGAAATTTTTGAAGGGCGTTTTCCCGGGCAATTCATCGGCGAGTATATCGCCCAAACGCGCGCTTGGTTTTATTATATGCACGCGCTCGCGGTTTTGCTTTTTGACAACATCAGTTTTGAAAATGTGGTTTGCACCGGCACGATCTTGAACGAAAAAGGCGAGAAACTGTCCAAGTCAAAAATGAATTACACCGATCCTTGGTTGATTATTGAAAAATACGGCGTGGACGCTTTGCGCTATTATTTGATGACGAGCGTGGTGATGGACTCGGACAATTTGTACTTCAACGACAGCGAGGTGGGGGAGGCGTATAACAAGGTGTTGAATATGCTTTGGAATGTGGTTTCGTTTTATGAAATGTACGTCTTGCCGGTTTTACCCGCCGACTTGTCCGCCGGAGCGCATGGCGCAAAGGAGGAAGCCTTGACGAAGGTGGGTCGCGTTGTAAATGTCATCCCGAGCGAAGCCGAGGGATCCCCTGGTTTGTCTAAATTAGCGGGGGATTCCTCCACGCGCCTTTCGGGCTTGGTCGGAATGACAAAGAATATTCTGGACAAGTGGATATTGGCCAAATTGCAGGTTTTGATAAAAGAAGTGACGGCCAACATGGATAATTACAACACGATCAAAGCCGGCCGGCCGATCAAGGAATTCGTTGATGAGTTGTCCACTTGGTATGTCCGCCGCTCCCGCGATCGTTTCAAGGGAGATAATAACGAAGATGCGCGGTTTGCCACGGCAACACTGGAATATGTGCTTTTGACTCTCGCGAAAGTCATGGCTCCATTTACTCCGTTCATGGCGGAAAAAATATATTTGGAATTAACCGGCGGAAAATTAAAGGAATCGGTGCATTTGGAAAGCTGGCCAACGGTGGATGAGGGATTGGTTAATAACGAAGTTTTGGAGCGGATGGCGGTGGCCAGAAAATTCGTGGAAATGGGGCTGGCTTTGCGGGCGGAAAATGGGATAAAAGTGCGGCAGCCACTTGGCGAATTACGAATTACGAATTATGAATTACGAATGGAGTATTTGGGGGTTATTGCTGAAGAATTGAATGTGAAGGAGGTTAAGATTGTCGGGGCGGATCAAATTGTGGAGAGTGATACTTTTAAGGTGAAAAGTGATGGGGATTGGAAAGTGGGGCTCAATATCGCGATTACCGAACAGCTGGAAAAGGAAGGATTGGCGCGGGAGATTGTGCGGGCGATCAATCAAATTCGCAAGGAGAAAAAAATGACGGTGGAAGATAGAGTGGTGGTGGAATTTACGACTGCGGATGAGATGTTGAATGTTGTTTTAAGAGAATTTTCCGAAGAAATAAAAAGGGGCGTGCTGGCGGATGAAATCCGAGCGGGTGGAGAGAATGAAATGGAGATTAGCGGACGGAAGGTGAAAATTAGTGTGGTGAGGGTTGAAAATTAATAATTACAAAAAATAAAAAAACACCACGGTTGTGATGTTTTTTTATTTTGGCCGGTTAGTTCAGGGTGATCTGAACCGGCCATCTGCTCCTTGGATTTTCTTCTTGACCGGGTAGTCAAGGACCAGGCGTCTGCTGACGCTAGGAATTGGTGGGTTGCTCGTCCTCTGTGAGGAGGGTGGCGATCGCTGTCCGCTGGCTCACGACCTTTCTGTCGATGTCCATCCCCTCGAAGGTGACTCCAAGGCTTTCAGCCTTGATCAAGATCTTCAGGGCGCGCTTGGCGGAGCCCGCTTCGCCGAACCAGACCTGGAGGAAGAGGCTGGCTCCGCTCTCCTCGAGACAGAGGGTGATCTCCGTGTCCCCGGACAACGAGTCCGAGGCTAGCACCTTGAGCCTGAGGACCTTGTTGCCGAACTCGACGGACGGGTGGTCGTCCGTCTTGGCGCTCCATGCCTGCTGAAGCACCTCTCCGGCGACTTTGATCCTCTCCCACCACGTCGTCGCGGCGACGAAGTCTCTCATTGCCCAACCAAGGGCGCGATGGTCGATCCCTTTGGTGAGGCAGGCGAACGGCGCGGTCGCCGCCATGACCGCCAACGTCAGCATGGCACCATCATCTCTTTCGAGATCATGGACACTGAGCATCGTGATTTTCATCACACTCTCCCTTTTTTCGCTTTCGCGATCCGTCACCGTAGCGAAATGCCACAGGACAGGGATTGTGCGGCCATCTGGATAGCCGCACAATCCCTGTCCTGTATATTGTTTATTTACTTCGTCGTCTGCTAAAATTTTCGCTTTGCCAGAGCGATAGATTATAATATAGCGAAAAGATCCGTTTGTCAAGAGGAACCATGGACTGGTAATGCGATCCTCCACCCATGACACCTGCCGTTGACATTTTTTCGCTGGAATGATAGTGTCTGCTATTCAAATGGTCTCATTTTTTGGGATAGTTTGAATAGCTCTTTTTATTTGAATTGACAACTATGACGAATAGGTGAGGGGAACGATGGTTTTTTGGAAGAGCCATGGTTTCCCTCACCTAGGTTAGGTGGTATGGGGTGGAAAGATTGGCAAACACAAAGGAGTGCCCAGCCATGAAAGATTTCGGAGAGATCCCGATCACTCGGGAGACGAACCTCTACACCGGATTGCCGGAGGGGGATGATGCGGGGTACCGCGACGTGCCCCTGTCCCCACTGGACGAGGAGCATCCGGACCCGTTCGTCCGGACGACCATGATGGCCGTCCCGATCAACGCGGTCGGGCGCACGCCGCGGATCATGCGGATGTACCCGGGCGGAATCCCGGGCGCGCCGCGGACGACCTGCGTCCGGAGGCCCGTCGAGCTCGCGCTCCACGAGGCGAGTCAGTTGCTCAAACCCTACGGGCGAGATCTGCTGATCCTGGACGGCTTCCGGTCGGCTCAGACCCAGGCCGCCTGCTGGGCGGCGGACTACCGGGACGCGCTCGCGCTCATGGGTGTGACGCACGGCCAGCAGGTCGACGTCCTCACCCTGTTGCGCGCCGGTCTCAAGGCCGACGACAACACCTCGTACTCCAAGGTCGTGCGCGACGACCGGTTCTACGAGACGGTGAACAAGTTCTGGCTGGATCACGCCAACGAGGTGGGGGCCACGGCCACGGAGCTCCAGAAGACCGCGAACGAGATCGACGAGCTCGCCGTCACCTTCCTCACGAACCTCGGGCAGCTCGACCTCCGTCTCGACGAGTCGGCCACCACCGCTCACGGCAACGGCGGGGCGGTGGACGCCTTCCTGGTGGACATCGAGACCGGGGAGCCTGTCCAGTTCGGGGCGCCGTACTCGTACATGAACCCGCCGGGCACCGAGCTCAGCCCCACGGTGGTCAACTACTTCGAGATCGCCAGTCTCGCGGAGTACGAGGCGGCGGTCGAGGCCGATCTGGTGCTGCGCGAGTACCAGTCGGAGCACGGCATCGACCGCATCACCGAGCGCGTCTTCCGGACGGCCCGGCGCGAACGCCGACTCCTCTTCCACGCCATGCGCGCCGTCGGTGCCCCCTACTTCTCGCTCGCCCG
>JBBTQT010000119.1:0-10945 GCA_038065575.1 Patescibacteria group bacterium | reverse complement strand
GTGGTTAATTATGTTTTGGGCGATGTGGGTACAGGCGCAATTATGGCGGTGCCGGCGCATGATGAAAGGGATTTTGAGTTTGCACAGAAGTTTGGTTTGCAGATAAAAGAAGTAGTTGCTAAACAGCTGGGGGAACGTTTAGAAAAAAGTACAGTTAGACAGTCAGTACGTGGTATTTGTGTTCGAGATGGTAAGATACTGATTACATTTGATAAAAAAATGCAAGAATATATTTTACCTGGAGGAGGGATTGATCCTGGCGAAAATTCAGAGGAAGCACTAATTAGAGAGGTTCGTGAAGAAGCAGGTTATACCAATATTCGGATAATCAGATCATTGTGTACTGTTGAGCATAATTATTTTCATACTTACCGTAAAGATAATTGGCAAAGTTTTGTGACCGGTTATGTTTTTGAAATCATGAATGACCAGACTGCTGAACGCCTGCCGAAAGAAATTGACAAAACTGAAATCCATTGGCTAGTGTATTCTGAGGCTAAAAATAAGATATTGCGTAATGCGCGTACATTTGCACGTGAGGTTGAATTTTTTGATCGGTTTGATTTAAAACGAGGTATACCATTTTGTGAAGATGGTATTAGTATTAATTCTGATTTTTTAAATGGTTTGTCCACCTTGGAAGCCAAAGAAAAAATGATTCAATGGCTTGAAGAAAAAAAGATTGGCAAACGCCAAATAAATTTCAAACTCCGCGACTGGGTTTTTTCGCGCCAGAGATATTGGGGCGAGCCGATTCCGTTGGTGTTTTGTGAAGATTGCAAAAATAGAAAATATAATTATATTTTTATTCATGGTTTTACCTCAACTTCATCGCGAGGATTTAAGCCGTGGCTCAAATCTGAACTTGAAAAACAAGGACACATTGTTTGGAATCCGGATTTGCCGAACACCGATACACCGAACATTGAGGAACAATCTCAATTTATATTGGACAACGCGCCATTTGCGATTGATGAAAAAACTATTTTAGTCGGGCACAGTCTTGGTGGACCGGTTGTGTATAAAGTTTTAGAAAAAATTAATACTAAAATTGCCAAAGCGGTTTTGGTGGATGTGGTTTTAAGGCCGGAATATAATGACCGAGAACCACGGGAAGCGGTTTTGTTGAGCTGTGATTGGAAGTTTAATTGGGAAAAAATTAAAAAAAGTGCCGGAAAATTTGTAGCACTGGGCGATAATAAATTTCCAATTATAAAAGAAAATTTTTTGCGTGAACTTTCACGTCTACTTGACGCAGATTTAATTTTAGTGAAACCTAGATATCCGCATTTTTCCAGTAATGACGGCGCAGTCACTCAAGAGCCGGCAATCTTGGAGGCGTGCATTAATAGTGGTTGGATCCCACTTTCTGAAGATCAGCTTCCATTAACTTTACCGCATGTTGAAAAATATCTGCCAACCGACACGGGTGAATCACCGCTCGCTCCAATGACCGATTGGGTGAATACAACGTGTCCGCAGTGTGGCGGGCCAGCGCGACGCGAAACCGATACTATGCCGAATTGGGCTGGCTCAAGTTGGTATTGGTTGCGTTATGCGGATCCAAAAAATAATGAACAATTTGCCGCATCGGAAAAATTAAATTATTGGCAACCAGTTGATTGGTACAATGGGGGAATGGAGCATACAGTATTGCATTTGTTGTACTCGCGTTTTTGGAATCAATTTTTGTACGATATCGGCGTGGTTCCCGCGCGCGAACCATATAAAAAACGCACCAGCCATGGGATGATTCTGGCCAAAGGCGGCGAGAAAATGAGCAAGTCTCGCGGCAATGTCGTCAATCCGGACGAGATGATTGAAAAATTCGGCGCGGATACTTTGCGCGCGTACATTATGTTCATGGGGCCGTTTGATCAGGCGGTGGAATGGGATACAAACGGATTGATAGGTGTGCGCCGATTTCTGGAACGGGTCTGGAATCTGCAAGCCAAAGTGACAGATCCGAGATCTGTCATCCCGAGCGAAGCCCAAAGGGCGCAGTCGAGGGATCCCATTGCATTAAAGAAGACAAGATTAAACTCACTACTCCACCAGACAATCAAGAAAATCACCGAGGATATTGAAGCGATGCGTTTCAATACCGCGATCGCGAAATTAATGGAATTATCAAATGAGCTGAACAAAGAAGAAGCGATTTCCAATCTTCAATTTCAAATTTTCATCAAGTTGTTGTCGCCATTCGCGCCGCATATCTGCGAGGAGCTTTGGGAAAAAAGCGGCAATCGCGATGGCATCGCTTTTGCCCGCTGGCCGGAATATGACGAGGATTTGGCCAAGGAAAATGAAATTACTATCGCCATTCAGGTAAACGGCAAAGTTCGCGATCAGCTTACAATTTCGGCGGAAACGGCCGAAGAAGAAATAAAAAAATTGTCCCTGAAAAGAGAAAAAATTCAAAAGTGGTTGGAAGGAAAAGAACCGAAGAAAGTGATTTATGTGATGGGTAAATTAGTGAGTATCGTAGTTTAGTATTTCAATGAAATTAACCCCGCGCGCCGGTTTTGTCAATATCCGGATTGAATTAAATCTATGGTAGCGGAGGGAGTGGAAAAGTTAGTGAATTCCAAAAGCAAAACATTTTTCGCGTTTTGCTTTTGTTTTTTGGTCGGTGTGGCGTTGGCTTCGGGGTTTGAATGGGAAATAAAATTCATTTATTTGGAAATTTTACTGTTCGCGTTGGCGGCACTCGCGATTTTTTATTGGGATAATAGAAAATCGCGAGCGCTGTTTTTGGCGATATTTTTTTTGACGGCCGGGCTCGCGAGATACAGTCTGGCTTTGCCCGAATCGGGCGAAAATGTTATCAATCATTACAACGGCCGAGTGACTACGATTAGCGGAGTGGTCGCCTCCGAACCGGATGTGCGTCTGGACAGCGTTCGCTATGTCGTTCGCGCGCGAAAAATCGTTAATCTTGATAAGGAAGTTGAGGGAAAAATTTATCTTACCAACCCGCTTTATCCGCGATTCAATTATGGTGATGAATTGAAATTCACCTGTGAGCTGAAATCTCCGAAGCCGAGGAATGACGGCGAAAAAGTTTTTCGTTATGACCGCTATCTGGCGATTAAAGATGTTTTCAGCGTCTGCGGCTACGCTAAAATTGAAAAAATCAGTGGTGGTAACGGGAGCCGGATATACGCCGGTATTTTGGAAATAAAAGCCAAATTAGCCGATAAAATAATCCGGCTGTGGCACGAACCGCATGCCGGTTTTATGGCCGGTTTGCTCTATGGCTATCGCGGTGGCCTGGGAAAATTGAACGAGGATTTTACGAGAACCGGAGTGACTCATATTGTGGCGATCTCCGGCTACAACATTACGATCATCGCCGCCTTACTCATTTTTTTGCTGGTTAGAATGCGGATCCGCCGTCAGATCGCTTTTTGGATTATCGCCTCCCTCATCGTTTTGTTCGTAATTTTCACGGGCGCCGGCGCTTCGGTGATGCGGGCGGGAATAATGGGGATTCTGGTATTGCTGGCGCGTCAAGCGGGACGCGCGGCCAAGGCCGGTAATATGTTGATATTCGCCGCCGCCGTCATGGTGGCGCAAAGCCCGTTTATTTTGCTTTATGACGCCGGATTTCAATTATCTTTTATTTCCACTCTCGGCCTGATATATTTGAATCCGGTCATCGCGAAATACGCGGCCGGGATGCCGGAACTATTCGGATTGAAAGAAAGCGCGCTTTCCACTATATCCGCAATCATCGCCACGATGCCTATAATCCTATATCAATTCGGCCGTCTCTCCTTAGTCGCGCCGGTGGTCAATTTGCTGATTTTATGGCTCGTGCCATTTCTGATGGCTCTCGGCGCCGCGTCCGCCGTTGCCGGCTTTGTTTATTTGCCCCTCGCCCGAATTTTTGCCGCGGTAGCTTGGCTCGGCCTCGAGTATATCATCCGGGTCGTTCATTGGTTTGCCGGTTTGAGTTTTGCCTCGATGGAAATCGCCTTTCCGTTTTGGCTTACATTCCTAGGTTATTGTGGTATGATATATTTTATTAAATCAAAAACGCGGGATTTAAAAATCAAAACTGAAGCCGGTTCCGATTCATAGGAACTATCGCCAAGTAGGCAAATGTCATCCCCGCGAAGGCGGGGATCCAGAAAATCTGGCTAATTTGCACTGTTGCTGGATTCCCACCTTCGTGGGAATGACAGTAATATGACATTCGGCGACACCTCAATTTTAATACACCATGGCAAAAAAAATCAAATTGTACAACTCTTCGGAGGGATATGATTTGGCGAGCGGATCCTACGACCGGAAGGAGGCTTATTTGAATTCCTTTGAAAAAGGGGAAATACTTGGAATTCTGGGGGATGTCCGGGGGAAAAAAATTTTGGATGTCGGCGCCGGCACCGGCCGGCTATCGGTCTTACTGGCCGGTGGCGGAGCCGAAGTGACGGCGATTGATGTTTCCGAATCCATGCTGAAAATATTAAGCAAAAAAAATCGGAAAATAAAAATAATGATCGGCGACGCGGAAAATTTGCCGTTCGCGGAAAACAGTTTTGACGCGGTGACGGCCGCTTTTTTGATTGTCCATCTGAAGGAGCCGAAGTATTTTTTTGACGAAGCCTACCGGGTTTGGCGGGCCGGCGCAAATTTTTAAATACCAAACATAAAGCAAAATGACCGCCGGCGGTTAAGACAGTGGCGGGGGATATTAAAATTGAATCTTTTTATCATCGTCCGGACAGTGTCCGCGAGACGCTTGAGAGTTTGGCTTTTGCCATTGAAAAAGAAAAAATAATCAAAGAAAACGGGGTGTGGATAAACCAGATTATCCTCGCTAAAAAATAAAACACTACTTATCAAGTAGTGGGGGAGGCGCGTCGTGGCTCGCTCCCCGGACCGAAGCCCTGAGAATTGAACCACGCGCGCTGGTGTCGGCTGATCGTTGTCAGATAACGATCAGGATCGTGTTGTCGCCCATGGGACGCCTCCTTTTTCCGCATTACGCGGTTTGCAGATACAATATCCTACCACGAATAAAATAATACTTCAAGGAGATATGAATAAATCGGCGCTCGCGAAAATTATTTTCGTGGAAATAACGCTGATTTTGTTTTTTTCGTCAACGCCTTGGCAAGAAGCGATAATTTCCAATTCCGCCATTATTGGCAACGCCCAAGAAATTGCCGACAAAAATGAATTGGAAATCGCTTTCCTGGATATCGGCCAGGGCGACGCCACTTTCATAAATTTTCCAAATCAAGAACAGATGCTCGTGGATTGCGGCAAGGACTCGAATGTCCTGGCGGCGCTCGGTCGGGTGATGAATCCTCGCGACAACAAAATTGATTATCTGGTTATCACCCACCCGGACGCGGATCACTACGGCGGATGCGTGGATGTGATGGATAGATTCCGGGTGAAAAATATCATTTACAACGGGCTTCGAAAAGAATCCGATCAATTTTGGCAATATTTTTTTTCAGTGATTGAAGAATTGGATAGTCAAGGGGTAAATTACTTGGAAATAGACCAGCCACTCGCGTTCTCGGTCGGCGGCGTCGGCCTGTCCTTCATTTATCCGGATCACTCTATCCGGGAAAGTCAGTTTGTTCCGGGTCTAACCAAAGAGAACGACAACAATACCTCGCTCGTTTTTTCTTTGAAATACGGCGCGAATAATGTTCTCATGACCGGAGATATGGAAATAGAGCTGGAAAAATATCTGCTGGCGAAGTATCCATCCCAATTGCCCGCCGATATTTTGAAAGTCGGTCATCATGGCAGTGATACCTCATCCGATAAAGATTTTTTGAGCGCCGTGAAACCGCGGTACGCGGTAATTTCGTCCGGCCGGGGGAACACCTTCGGCCATCCCTCGCGACGAACTTTGCGTAAATTGGAGCGGATCAACGCCCAAACTTTGAGAACCGATGAAAAAAGTGATATACTGTTTGTGATAACGAGCAGTACTTTAATTACGAATTAAAAATTACTCGGCTTCGCTCCACTACGCCGAGCAGACGAATTACGAATTGTGTCCCTCGTACGTACGCACTCGTTTATTCGTAATTCGTAATTCGTAATTCGTAATTGATTTCTATGGGTCTCTTTGGCAGAAAATTTGAAACTTATATCGGCGTTGACATTGGCTCTCACGGAATGAAGCTGGTTGAGTTGCGCAAAAATAAAGGCCGGCCGCAATTATGGACGTATGGAATGGTCAACGAGGATTTGGATATTCATGTGGCGCTCTCGCCGGAAAAAAATGTCAATGAGCTTTTGCCGCGCGGCGTGGCTCCATTGGGAACGAATAAAATTGAAACGATGGACGCGGCGCGCGCTCTAGCGCTCTATAGCGATCAAAAAAGAATTGATCAATACGCCAAAGTTTTGTCGTATTTAATGAAGAAGGCCAAAGTGCACGGCCGGCGCGCGGCTTCCAGTCTGCCGGTATCCCAGGTTTTTCATACCATTATCAACCTGCCGAAAGTAGATCAAAAGGAAATTGAAGGCTTGGTTCATTCCGAAGTGGCGAAAATGCTTACTTTGCCGATTGAAGAAATGCAGATCGTTTATCAGCCGGTGCCGATGTCGGAGGAGAATCGATCCAAGTATATCCGTTTGCTCGTTACTGCCGCTCCAAAGAGCCTAGTGTCTTTTTATACCGCCATTTTCCAAAAGGCGGGATTGCAGCTTTCAGAGCTCGAGACCGAGGCGTTTGCTCTTTCCCGTTCACTGGTCGGACACGACCAAGTGGTTTCCATGGTTCTCGACATGGGAGCGGAAAGAACCAATTTTTTCATTATTGATCAGGGTTTGCCGATGACGCATCGCAGTTTGATTATCGGCGGCAATAATTTTGACGAGATCCTCGGCAAGACCACCGGATTGCCGTTTGAATCGATCCCGCAGGCGAAAAAAGATTTGGCATTTTTGCCGGATGACGCCATCGCGAGCGATAACTTTGTGAATTTGCTCGATCCGATTGTCAAGGAAATCCAGTATAATCTTGATTTATATCTCCACCAAAGCGGCAACGAGTACAAGCATCCGGAAAAAATAATTTTAACCGGTGGCGCGGTGATGTTTCCTCCGATTATTCGCTACTTGAAAGATCGGTTTCCAATGAGAGTGTTCATCGGCAATCCCTGGGCGCGGGTGGTGTGTCAAGATTCATTGAAAAAAATAATTACCGACCTTGGTCCGGCGATGTCCGTCAGCATCGGGCTGGCGCTCCGGAATTTTTGATCCACTTTTTGTCCACATACCCATTTCACAAATAGTCGGCAGTTAAGTATACTATCAATTGTATTGTTATTCTCAGTTTAATTTAAGCTATGGCAGAAACGAAGCAAAGACATATCGTGCTTGTGGAGGACGACACTTTTTTGGCAAATATCTACAAGACGAAATTTGAAATGGAGGGATTCAAGGTAAGCGTGGCCGAGGATGGCCTTAGCGGAGTGGAAGAAGTTAAGAAAAAGAAACCGGACTTGGTACTCCTGGATATCCTTTTGCCAAAAATGGACGGTTTTGCGGTGTTGGAAGCTCTTAAGAAAGACCCGGATGTCAAAGCAATCCCGGTGATATTGCTCACCAATCTCGGTCAAAAAGACGATGTGGACAAGGGACTGTCCATGGGCGCGGCCGATTATCTGATCAAAGCTCACTTTAAACCATCGGAAACGGTTGACAAAGTCAAAAAAGTATTGGGAATTAAATAATCAACCCGAATAAAATAGCTCGTGGCTTTCCGCGAAATATTTTAATTGAGAGGGGGTGATAACATGAATAAGAAAGGTTTTACTTTGATTGAACTGTTGGTCGTTATTGCCATCATCGCTTTGTTGTCCACATTGGCAGTAGTCGCCCTCGGTTCAGCGCGTAAAAAGGCAAATGACGCCAAGCGGTTATCCGACATCAAACAGACGCAGACCGCGTTGGAGTTATACTACACCGACAAGAACAGCTATCCGACATCAACGGGTGGAATCGTGCTTGGAAGCACCGCCGCCGCTTGTTTGAATTCCGCATCAGCGTTCACTACTACCGGTTGCTCGGACGCTTATATGCCGACCGTTCCGAAGGATCCGGGATCTACCGCCTATACATATACTTCCGCCGACGGTACTACCTATACTATCGCCGCGACCTTGGAAGCCGGAGCCGCCAATTTGGCCGCCGGGGCGATCACCGCCACTCCTTCCACCATCAAGAACAACTAAGAATTGCGATAATGAAAAATGCCTTCCCGCGCGGGGGCATTTTTTGTTCCATTGGATTCAGCGGATTGAAATGGTATAATCACCATAGCCATTTTTTATGCTTTTATTTTATTTGTTATTTTTTGTTTTGGGAGCCTCTTTTGGCAGTTTTTTGAATGCTATGGAGTGGCGGCTTGGTCAGGCCGTAAGCCTTGGAGGGCGATCGCTTTGTCCGCAGTGCCGGAAAAAGATCAAGTGGTATGACAATATCCCGATTTTGAGTTTTTTGATTCTGCGTGGCCGATGTCGTTTTTGCGGCGGGCGAATTTCCTGGCAATATCCGGCGGTTGAATTATTGATCGCTCTCGGCTGGACCGCCATTGTGGTTTATGCAACGCCGGAGATGGGATTGCCGAATTTACTTATCACCGCCTACCAATGTTTTATTTTCTGGATTTTCGCTTTTATTTTCATCTTTGACTTGAAGTATGGCGAGGTTTTGGATAGTTTTACTTTGATTCCGGCCGTATTGTCAGTGTTGTTGTCAATTGCTTTCGGCTGGAATTCGTGGCAAAATATTTTGGTCGCGATGGCGATCGGCGGCGGTTTTTTCGCCGTCCAATACTTCATCTCCAAGGGAAAATGGATTGGCGGGGGAGATATTCGGATCGGAATTTTGATGGGCGCGATTCTCGGCTGGCCCAATATCCTCGCGGCTCTCATTCTCGCCTATGTTGGTGGAGCGATTGTAAGTCTGGGCTTTTTGGCGGTCAAAAAGAAAACATTGAGCGACAGTACTCCTTTCGGAACATATTTATCCGTAGCCACAATCTTGATTTTTTTTGCGGGGGACGGGCTCGTGAATTGGTATTTATCTTTAATAAATTGAATAATGGTTGGGTATTCGGCGTTTTTTATTGTAATTGCCGAGATTTTTTGCTATGCTATTCATCAAGTTTGCGTTTAATTAAATTTTCCGGACTGAAATATGTTAATGGACATTGTCATAATCATCGGTCTAATTGTCTTTGAAGCGGTAAGTAGCGTGGACAACGCCATCGTGAACGCCCATATGTTGCGTACTATGGGAGCGCGAGCGCGAAAATGGTTTTTGTTTTATGGCATATTTTTCGCGGTGTTCGTCGCCCGTGGCATTTTGCCCCTCTTGATTGTCTGGATTACTACGCCGGACATTTCTCTCCTCGGCGCGGTGCGCTCCACATTCGGCGGAGATGGTGGAGCCAAGGAAGCGATTGAGTCCAGCAAGTATATCCTCCTTACCGGCGGTGGCATGTTTTTGATTTTGTTGTATTTACATTGGCTTTTTTTGGAGAAAAAAGATCCATATTTTGTGCCGGACAAACTTATTAAAGAACATCATGGCGTTTGGTTTTTCGCCTTGTCCGCCATTCTTCTGGTAAGTGTTCTTTATTTTACCCGAGAGCAGCCATTGGCGATGATTGCCGCGGCCACCGGCAACGCGGTATTTTTCATTCTTTACGGATTTAGAGAACTGGCGGAAAAAGAAGAAAAAAAATTGGAGAAACAGGGGAGTAGCGACTTGTCCAAATTGATGTATCTGGAAGTGCTTGATTTATCTTTCAGCATTGACGGCATTTTCGGCGCGTTCGCTTTCACCACCAATATCATGCTGATTTTGATCGGCAACGGCATCGGCGCCCTGATCGTGCGCGAGCTTACCATCAAAGGAATAAACAAGGTGGCGGAATACAAGTGGCTGAAAAACGGCGCGCTTACCTCCATCGGATTCCTGGGCACATTCATGATTTTGGAAGCCTTGAATGTTCATATTCCCGAATGGTTGCCGACCGTCGTCACCTGCGCTTTGGTCGGAATAACTTTTTGGGCGTCGCATCGGCATATCAAAAAAAACCAAGCGAAAAAAAACGCCGGCGCGTAAATTTGAAGAGCAAATAAATAAAGTATTGACTAACGGCGTGGAGGGGTGTATTATATGGGCGTTTTAGCGATTGGGATTTATGCCAGGCTTATACAGCGAAAAAGACCGAAAGTATATCATGATGGGCCTGAAAATTGTCGGTGATTTTGGCGCCAGCATCGCCGCGCCGGTTATACTTTTCGTCTGGATCGGACAGTGGCTTGATGAGAAATATGAGAGCGGTTCATGGTACACGGTTGGAGCATTCATATTGGCCGCGGCGTTATCGGGTGCGATGATTTATCGTAAAGCCAAAGCCTATGGTCGCGAATATCAAAATCTGGATAGCAAACCGGGTGAAAATTTTCAGAATAAACAAGATTGATTATGGCCGAAATCCACATCCCCACTCTCGCTCCGGAAATTATCGGTTATGCCGGACCAATCGGTATCACGAATACGATGGTGAATGTTTGGCTGGCGATGTTTATCTTTCTGATTCTCGGTATTTTCGTAAGCCGTAGTGTCAAATTAAGTCCGGGAAAATTACAAAACGCCGGCGAGTTTATTTTGGAGGGCGTGCTCGGTTATTTTGACCAGGTGACCGGCGACAGAAAAAAAACTTTGCGTTTTCTGCCGATTGTCGGTTCGATTTTTTTCTTTATTTTGCTTTCCAATTGGCTCGGTCTTCTTCCGGGCACGGGTACCATTAAAATCGGTCATAATTTTTTGCTTCGTCCGGCCAATTCCGACTTGAATCTTACGGTCGCCATGGCCTTGTCCGCGGTTGTGATTTCGCATCTGTTCGGTTTTGTGTCCGTGGGATTTTTCACCCATATTGGCAAGTTTA
>JBBTQT010000118.1:0-4349 GCA_038065575.1 Patescibacteria group bacterium | reverse complement strand
TATGGCCGGACGCCGCCGCCAAAACTCGTCATCTCTCAATCCAAACATTACCAAAGGCATCATTGCCATTATTTTGGTGATTTTTTCCTGCGTCGTCACTTTGAGCTTCTTTCAAAAAGCCGGCGCGATCGGCGTCATTCTGGATGAATTCGTTTTGAGTTTTTTATTCGGCAAAATCCGCTACGCCGCGCCCGCGGTTCTCCTCGTTATCAGCTGGTACTTGATAAAAAGAGTGGATTACGATTACCGCCCCACCCATGGCATCGGTATTTTTTTATTTTTTCTGACTTTTTCCGGTTTGACGCATTTGGGATTTGAACCGACAAAAATGTGGAGCGAAGCCTTGGCCGGCAACGGTGGCGGAGTTTTTGGTATGTTCGCCTGGCCGCTCAAAACCTACTTGGGCGGACTCGCGAGTATAATCATTCTCATCGGTCTCGCCCTGGTTTCCATTATTTTGGTATTCAACACCGCCATTGCCGGCTTTATTTTCATCCACAAAAAATTTATTGCCGGTCTCGGATTCATCGGCAAGTTCATTATCAATTCCGTCGCCGGATTATTCATAAAAAAACCAGAACAAGTGAAGTTCAAGATTAACGGCGAATATGAAAATAACAATAATAACGCGGACGAGGAGATTAAACCGAAAGAACCGACCGCGCGAATGTTCGCCAAAAAAACATTAGCGGAAAACGAGACAGAAGAAACCGCCGACGCCGCTGATAAAAAAAATGAATCGTCGTCAGCCGAGACCAAAAGCAACCCGGCCGACATCTGGTCCAAAAAAGTGATCGTCAAAAATCTTCCGCCCACTGATCTGCTCTCGGACAAAAAAAGCAAACCGACGAGCGGCGACATCAAAAGCAACGCGGAAATTATCAAAGACACTTTTGAGCAATTCGGGATTGAAGTTTCCATGGGAGAAGTGCGAGTCGGTCCCACGGTCACGCAGTACACCTTGAAACCGGCCAAAGGAGTGAAACTATCCAAAATTACCGGTTTGAGCAATGATTTAGCGCTCTCGCTGGCCGCCCATCCGATTCGGATTGAAGCGCCCATTCCGGGAAAATCACTGGTCGGCGTGGAAGTACCCAATCAAAAAACCGCTTTGGTGTCATTCAAGGAATTGATCGACGACCTTTCATTCAAAACCCGCAATCACAATCTGATGCTCGCTCTCGGCAAAGATGTGGCTGGAAAAGTCTGGTTTGCCGACTTGCCAAAAATGCCCCACCTGCTCATCGCCGGCGCCACAGGCTCCGGCAAGACCGTCTGCGTCAACACCATTATCATGGGGCTCCTCTTCCAAAATACGGCGGAAACTCTGCGATTCATCATGGTTGACCCGAAACGAGTGGAACTCACCCTTTATAACGGCATCCCCCATCTCCTCACGCCGGTTATCACCAATGTCCAAAAAACCGTCAATGCTCTCAAATGGACGATTGGCGAAATGGAAAGACGCTTTGAAGTCCTGGCGAGCGTTGGCAGTCGCGATATCACTTCTTACAATCAAAAAAACCCTTTCAGCAAGATGCCTCACATCGTGTTTGTGATTGATGAATTGGCAGATTTGATGGCGACGGCGGCCGGCGAAGTGGAAGCGGGCATTATTCGCATCGCCCAAATGGCGCGCGCGGTCGGCATTCACTTGATTGTCGCCACCCAGCGGCCGAGCGTGGATGTGATCACCGGCCTCATGAAAGCCAATATCCCCTCTCGAATTGCTTTTTCCGTAGCCTCACTCATTGATTCCCGAACTATTTTGGATTGTCCGGGAGCGGAGAAGCTGCTCGGCCGTGGCGACATGCTGTTCGGCAGCGCGGAATTATCCAAGCCGGTGCGCATCCAAGGATCGTTTATTTCCGAAGATGAAATGAAAAATGTGGTGGATTACCTGAAAGGCGACGAGGAGCCCCAATACGAAGAGGAATTGACGATCGCCAAAAACGGCGACGGTGGCACGCTGGGAATGTTTGGCGGACCGACCGATGAACAGGACACTCTATTTAACGATGCCAAAGATATCGTCACCAAAGCCGGCAAAGCCAGCGCGTCCTTGTTGCAAAGACGGATGAAAATCGGCTATGCCCGGGCGGCCAGGATTCTTGATGAATTGGAGGCCGCCGGCTTAATCGGCCAAGCCGACGGCGCCAAACCGCGCGATGTGTTTGTGACAGACCGGGCGGAAAGTGATACAATGGGTTCCGGCGGCGATCTGTCGGTTTTTGAAGAGGCGGAAATAGAAGAAATTGATGTTGTCTCCGCTGATGAGCCTCCGGAGGAAACTAGGGAAGAAACTAATTGAAAATTAGAAATTAAAAATTGAAAATTTCGTCCGCTATGTCCACTTTTTCCAAAAAAATCATTGCGCCGCGCGATCGAGTATGTTTGCGTTTGAAACGAGTGCGTTTGGAAAAAAATATGTCGCTAGAAGAAATCGCGGACAAAACAAAAATAAATATCGCTTATCTGTCCGCTCTCGAAAATTGCCAATTTGACGCCATCCCCCATCAATCACTTTACCAAAAAAATTTCCTGAAAAAATATTTGTCTGCGATCGGCGTTGATTCCGAAGAATATCTTTCGCAATTCCGCGCCGAAGAAATGAAAGCGACAGACACGGTCGCGCCCAAAAGATTTACCCGTTATACCGCCCGTTATCATTTAAGCAGTCTTCCCAATATCCTGCGCTATGTTTTTACCGGCGCTTTCACGGCCTGCTTATTGTTGTATCTCGGCTTGCAGGTGAAAAATGTTTTACAACCGCCGTCGCTCGTGCTTACTTCGCCGACAGACGGTATGATTGCCAAAAAAAATTACATCAATATCGCCGGCGCGAGCGACCCGGAAGTGAAAGTGTCCATCAATGGCCAATCAATTATGAGCGATGAGAGTGGAAATTTCAATCAAGCCATCAGTCTTACTCCCGGCATCAATACCATTAGCGTGCTGGCGCAAAAGAAACATGGCAAAACCACCGAAGAAGTCCGCCATATCATTTACAAAGAAACTCAAGAATTCTCGCTCAGCCGCGACAAACCGAACCGGTTGACTGAATAACCGGAAACAGGTAAAATTCGGGGATAGAGTATATCCTCTTTTTTTATTCCTATCCGCCACGGATAATCACTAATCATATTTCTATGGCAAAAGTCTCCGAAGAAGTCCAGGCAAAAATGAAGGCCGCCGCGACCGCGATTGACCAGATTAAAGAAAAATACGGCGATAACGCCATTATGCGCTTCGGCGAAGCCAAGGCGAGCGATGTGGACGCGGTTTCCACCGGCTCAATTTCGTTAGATATCGCCCTCGGCGTTCGGGGAGTGCCGAGAGGAAGGATCATTGAAATCTTTGGGCCGGAAGCCAGTGGCAAAACCACTCTTGCCCAGCATATTATCGCCGAGGTGCAAAAAAAAGGCGGGATTGCCGCTTTCGTTGACGCCGAACACGCCCTTGATCCGGATTACGCCCGAAAAATCGGGGTGGATGTGGATAATTTGCTTATCTCCCAGCCCGATACCGGCGAACAGGCTTTGGAAATCGTGGAAACTTTGGTTCGTTCCAACGCCGTTGATGTGGTGGTGATTGACTCGGTCGCCGCCCTTGTGCCCAGAGCGGAAATTGAAGGCGAGATGGGTGATCAACACATGGGTCTGCAAGCGCGTCTGATGAGCCAAGCCTTGAGGAAACTTACCGGCATTATCAGCAAAACCCATACTGTCGTTATTTTCATCAATCAAATCCGCCACAAAATCGGCGTGTTCTTCGGCAACCCGGAAACCACCACCGGCGGCAACGCTCTGAAATTCTACTGCTCGGTGCGCATTGAAGTCCGCCGCGCCGCTCAAATCAAGCAAGGCGACCGCATTATCGGCAATCGCGTCAAGATAAAAGTAGTGAAAAATAAAGTGGCCGCTCCTTTCCGCACCACTGAATTTGATATCATGTACAACGAGGGCATTTCCGTCTCCGGCGATATGCTTGACACCGGCGTCCTCCATCGCGTAATTGTGAAGCTCGGCAACAGTTATTCATTCGGCGAAGAAAAATTGGGAGTGGGACGGGAAAAAGCCAAACAATACCTACGCGAAAATCCCAAACTGCTAAAACAAATTGAAAGCAAAATTTGGGAAGCGGTGGTGCAGGGCGACATCCCCGAAGAAGAAAAAGGCGAAGATGGCGAGGCGGAAAATTCGGAAAGTGTTGCCACCGAATAAAAAATAATCATCAAAAAAATCCGGCCATATGGTCGGATTTTTATTAAAAACTGGCAACAATACTACGTCATTGCGAGGAGTGAGTGAAACGAACGACGTGGCAATCCCTTTGTTCTATGATATAAA
>JBBTQT010000117.1:0-8645 GCA_038065575.1 Patescibacteria group bacterium | reverse complement strand
TGGCGAGCCTCCATCTCTCCGCGCGCGGCTATCACCGCGTCCTCAAACTGGCGCGTACCATCGCCGATTTGGCGGGAGAGGACGACATTCAAACCGCCCAGGTGGCGGAAGCGTTGCAGTACCGGGCGAAGGTGTGATACAATTTGATATAAGGGTTCCTGCCCTGAATAATAACACAAATAATTCAAGCCTATACCAGACCTAAAAAAAGAAGTAACCGAGGAAATTAGACAACAACTTCGTGAAACAGCGCAAAAACTGATCGAAAGAAATAAAATGAGTGATGTCGGACTGGACGCCCTGTCAGAACGTCTTGAGGAATTATATGCCGATGGTTATGATGTTCTAAAAGAAACTGAAAGCAATGTTCCATTCTTACATTGGGAGGATGGGGAATGGAAATTGGATAAAAATTTCCTTGATAAGGACTGGAATGACAATGACCACCTTCTAATACGAAGGAAGTAAAGCGATGAAAGCTTTCAACTTTGACGGATTACCTCACACGATAATTGAAGAAGTCAAAAAGGTTCAGCGAGACTTACTGTATGTCGCGCTTACCCGCGCCATGTCGGAATTACATATTATGGGCAAAACCAGACTAAAAAACACAATTACTTGACAAAAGACATGCATTGATATATAGTATGATTATTAAGACGAAAAGGGACCCTGCGGCGTAAGCCAATGGCCCCCTTTTTATTTTTGTTCAATAATATGGCGAATGTTCACCAAATAATCAAAGAAGTGTCGTGTAATAGTTTTATATAGCGATGAGGCAAATTCTTTGTTTGGAAACAAAATCCTTTTAAATTTACCTTCCTCAATTAAAAAGTCGACTAGCATTTTGTAGTCACCGTCCCCGGAAACGAGTACAATGCCATCAAACTCTTCCCGCTTGTACATTTTCTTCATAACATGAAAAATGATGTCCGAGTCGACATTACCTTTCTTTTTGCCAAGCATCTTGGTATTGTGTTCGCGAAATTTGATGATAAAACCAGCGGCTTGAATCTCATCGTACAATTCCTCGTTGCTTTCGTTAAGAAACCCCAAAAAATAATACGCTGTACCCACACTGTACTTTTCTGACAAGTAGGCACGAAATTTGGCAAGATCCACTTTCCATGATGGGACACATTGTCTTGTCCCCATGTATAGGTTTTGCCCGTCTACAAAGGCAATGTTATTTTCTGTCTGTGTCATATTTTGATTCTGAGTAAGTGATCGTATTGGGAGTAGTTTGTCAGACGAATTCTGTAAACCAAATTCTGTAATAAAATTTCTAAAGTTTTTAATCCTCATTTTTCTCCCACAAAACCCAACCTCACTTCACCTCCACCGTCCGCGTATCGCTTCGCACGGTTTCGCCGTTTTTTAATTTTGCCTCCACCGCCAACTCCCATAGTCCGGATACGGGAGCGGTTGACCAAACCACACTCAACTGGTTATTGAACATTTTAGAAAAATCACTAACGGTTGCCACTGTTATTTTTTCTTTGGTGGTGATATTTTCCGCCACGATTCGGATCTCGCTTACCAACTCAATTTTATAGGGATTGAGAAGCAAAGAAACCGGAAAATTTTCCCTGGAAATGGTCGGTGGCGGCGAGTTAAAGAAAAATCCGGGTTTTACCGCCGGCGCGTTCAGCGTAAATCTAACTTCCTTACTCACTTCATTGCCGACATCATCCGACACCAAAGCGGTAAGAATATGCTCACCCGGCTCCATTGTGTTCGCGAAATAATGCAAGTTAAAAGGAAATTCATTGACTACCCCGACATAAACTCCGTCAATTTTGTAGGCCACTTTGGCCACACCTCGCGTCGCACTTACTTTGATGTCCGAGTCAATTTGCCGAGAAAAAAACACTTGACCATCAGTCGGCGCGATAATTTCCACGGTTGGGATCAATTCCAGCGAATGAACATCGTCATATTCAGTCGGTGGGGCGTCAAAACTCACTTTCCAGTCCGGCTCCTTGGCTTTTTTGCGAGCAATCCAGTCAATTACCGCCGCTTCCCAGCTTTGATACATCGGATCGTTTTCCGGATTGGTGGGCGCGGGTCCCTGCGGATTATCTTTGTCAACATAAAATAAAGTGTCGTGGGGCGGAATGTAGGTTCGTTCCTCAATATACCCTTCCGGCGTGGAGGTGGTGGCGATTTTGCCGGTGATTCTATCCACTCGCAGGGTAATACTGCCACCGGTTTTACCATTCAAAATCGGTTTGTCGGTAGTGATGGCCGGCATAGATGGGAATGTCTCCACCGGCGCGCCTTTCAACACTTCCTTCATAAACAAGTTCCAAATCTGCCCGGCCACTTTACTGCCGCCATAGCCTTTTTTCATCGGGGAATTATCTGAATTACCGGCCCAAACTCCGACCGCTAAACTCGGTGTATAGCCCACTTGCCAGGCATCAATATATTTATTGGTGGTGCCGGTTTTGGCGGCGACCGGACGCCCGGGCAAAGTTAAGGTGCCACCCGCGCCAAATACGAACGCGCGCGCGGCGTCGTCGCTCAAAACATTGGTAATGGTGGCGGCCACCTTGGGATCAATTACCTGTTCGCCTTCAGTTTCTTTCCATTCAAACAAACTTGTGCCTTTGTTATCCTCCACTTTTAGAATAGCGACATTAACGAATTTCTTGCCGTTGGCCGCGAAGACCGCGTAGGCATTAACATGTTCCAGCATACTAACCTCTCCTCCACCAAGGACAAGCGACAAACCGAAATTGCCGGTGCTTAATGTGGAATAACCCAGGCGTTCGGCAAATTCAATGCCTTTTTTCAATCCGACAAGATAAAGCGTCTTGACTGCCGGAATGTTCAATGAACCCTGCAAAGCCTGACGCATAGTCACCGGCCCGCGTTCGCCGAGGTCGTAGTTCTGCGGAGTGTAGGATTTGTCGCCTCCGCCGGAAAAAGGCGTGATGACATCATAAATAATGGTGCCGGGCGTAAAACCTTTTTCAAAAGCGGCCGCGTAAATAATCGGCTTGATGGAAGAACCGGGTTGGCGACGGCTATCCACGGCCACATTGAAATTCCCGCCAATGCTTACATCATTGTAATCCCTTGACCCGACCATCGCCAAAATCTGACCGTTTCTCGGATCAAGCGCCAAGATGGCGGCATTATCAGCGCCGCCCTGATCCAACAAAGTTTTGCCCAAGTCCGCGATCGTTTTCTCCGCGGTTTGTTGTTTGTCCCAATCCAGAGTGGTGATCACTTTCAATCCGCCTTTATCCACGGTGTTTTCGCCGTATTTTTCCACCAGTTGCTGTTTGACATACTGAACGAAATGCAGAGCTGATCCTGTGTTCACCCGCCGATTCAAATTGAGCGGTTCCAACATAGTCTTGTCCGCTTCTTCCTGGCTCAAATAATTTTCATCAACCATTCTCTGTAAAACGAAATTTCTTTTGTTTTTCAAAGCTTCCGGATTATTCAAATACACCGATGGTTTTTGTGGCATACCGGCGAGCGTGGCCGCTTCGGCGAGATTCAAGTCCGTTACATGCTTGCCGAAATAATCTTGCGCGGCGGATTCCACGCCGTAATTGGTAGAGCCGTAAGGAATTTCATTGAAATAAATCTTCAAAATTTCTTCTTTGGTGTATTTCTGTTCCAGCCAAATAGATAAAACCGCTTCTTTGATTTTGCGTACGAGCGATCGTTCGTTGGTAAGAATGGCGTTCTTCACCAGTTGTTGGGTAAGTGTGGAAGTGCCGGCGATTTTTTTGTTCGTGAAAACCCCGACCGCGAACGCCCGCAAAATGCTCAGTGGCCGAATGCCGCGATGTTCGTAAAATTTGGTATCCTCGGTGGCGATCACACCCCGCACTAGATAGACAGGAATGTCGGCCAGTTCCACTATGGTCCTTTTCTGATCCGTGAAAATTTCGTAAATCAGATACTCGCCGGTGCGATCAAAAATCTTGGTGCTCTGGGCGAACTGCCTTTCGTTCAATTTATTGGGGTCCGGCAGGTCTTGACTCGCCCAGACGACCAAACTGACACCGGCCAAAAACAAAAACCCGAAGCCGTAAATAACGGTCTTCAGCAATACCTTTTTGCCAATCCCTTCACTCCTTCCCCTGCCATTCTTGCCCCCAATCAAAGTAAAAGGGAGCTTGATTATCCACCAGGCAAGGCGGAAAGGCAGGGTGATAAGCGATCCGATGGAACGCCAAAACCAGCCTTCGCGCTGTTTTCGGGAATGTCGGGAAATATCCGGCTCGTCGTCCTCGGATTCCGGGGCGACATAGCCGTAGGACCGCTTGCGGCGGTTTGGACCGGGCATAATTTTTGCTTTATTTTAGGGAAAAAATAGACGCTACTGCAACTTTTACCTATTGTAGCACAGACCGGCGGCATTGACAAAAGGCGATTTTTGTGGTATACTCGTGTCCGTTAAGGGAGGTACCGAAGAAGGTATCTTTTTAATTGGCAAGCCCAAATAATATGATATTTAAGCCAAAAACCTACAAGAATGAAACTGGCAAACTGATTATTTCGCTAGTTTTAGCCGCTTTTATCGTCAATGCCGCCACTGTCGCGCCTGTCAACGCCTTGACCGGCAATATCTTGCTCGCCATGAAGGACGCGGCCGGAAGTATGTTTGATTCAATGACGCATAATATCGCCGTGGCCGACAGCAAAACCGATTTTCCGGTCAGCGACGAGCGCGAACCGATTAGAATTAGAACTGTCGTTGCCACGGCTTATTCGAGCGATCCCGCCCAAACCGACGACACTCCCTGCCAGCCCGCCATGAGCAAATTCAATTTGTGCCAAAACTTCGCCAAAACCGGAGTGGAAGACACCATTGCCGCCAACTTCCTGCCACTGGGAACGAAAACGCGTTTTCCGGAGATGTTCGGCGATCGCATATTCACGGTGCGCGACCGGATGAACACCCGCTACAACGGCCAATCCCGTATTGACTTCTGGATGAATGAGAAAGCCGATGCCGTGCAGTTCGGAGTGAAGCGAATGAAAATGGAAATTTTTTAACGAGTAATTAAAAAAGACCCCCGCTGATACGGGGGCGAACGCCCAACACACAAAATGGCTCTGTATCCGTAGTATAGTACTATCCAAACTGAATTTCCAATTTTTCTTTTTCTTTCTCCCATCCTGGGTACATAGTATCTAGGTATTTCCAAAAGTTTTTACCATGGTCTTTGTGTCGTATGTGGCAGAGTTCGTGGGCTATGACATAATCGATCGCCTCTGTTCGTGCCTGTATAAGAAGGGGATTGAGCGTAACGGTGGAGCCATTGCAATTGCCCCATTTTCGTCGCATTTGGACAATACGGAGGAGAATATTTTTTCTGTATCCAAAATGTTTGACAGCTATTTCAAATCTCTCTCTAAAAATGTCTCTCGCTTCCTGTTTGTACCACATCTCAATGAGTTGTTTTATGTATGTCTTTTTGGATTTTGTTTCTGTGGTAGACACTATCATCTTGTCTCGAGTGAGTGACACGTCATCTGTGTCGCCTTTTTGTATAATAAATTGGTACTGTCTTCCAAGGTAGTAAAAACTTTCACCAGATACATACTCTTTTCTGTATACCTTTTTTTGGTATTTTTCAAAAAAATCAAGCTGTTTATCCATCCATCGCCACTTTCGTTTCAAGAAAGATTCAATTTGCTCGATGCTTACTCGTTGCGGGCAAGTTACGACAATATCCATCTCCGGAGTTATGGTGAGGCGGATAGATTTGAGCTCTTTTCGCATCACCGTGTATGTTTTTTTGGATGATCCATAAAGAACGGTATATGTGTTCATACGCCAAACAGCTCATGATTTTGTTTTGCGAGTGTAATACTTTCTTCCATAATAGATCGAAGCACCTCGGGCGTTGTCTCAATATTCCACTGTACGCGGACAGTGTCATAGACATAATCATCAACAGTGCTCATCATGTGGCGTTGTGTTTCCGAATTATGTTGCCAATCCACTATCGCTTGCGTGGTAATGATATTTCGAATGCCGACAATAAGCTCAATCCATTGCGTATGTGCCAACGAAAGGGCGGAGGCGTCGCGGGTGATATTTCTATAAAGCACATCTGCCCCGCGTTTCTGCACAATTTCAGGTGGCAATGTATCGTCCTGCTTTTCAAGCAATTGCTCACGAACCTGTTTCAATTCGCCCAGAGCCTGTACATCGGCTAATTTTCCATCACGCATTTTTTTAAGAATATTCTCTATTTTTTCAGAAAAACGCTCATAGAATTCAGGATCAGTATCCAGTTTTTCCTCAATGGTTCTCTCCATCTGTGCTGCGATCGCCTCTGCTTTGGCGCTATCGGTTCCAAGCGTGTCTAGCGTTTTTTGAAATGCTGCCATGTCGGAAATGTTGACTTGTTCGGTCAAAAGTTCCACCTCATCTGCAGTAATGTGGGTATCAAGTACTTTTTCCAGCGAACCTTTGTATTCGCGGAGATTCACTTTGTCAGCGTAGCGAACCACGGAAGCTTTTTTGATCTCTGCAAATGACTTCAATTCTCTCTGGTACTGGTCGATATGTTTTCCAAACACCTGTGTAAAATCTTGCAGTGCAAGGCATTCGTTGAAAACACGGATAAAGTCACGGACATGTTCATAAAATTCAACACGCTTGTCTTCATGCTCCAAGCTCGCAAGAAGCGCCTCAGTGTCCGATTTATCAACACCATTGAAGAAGTCGTGTACTTCGTGGTACGCCGTTTCCAATTCTTTTACTTTGTCTCCCACGTCAATAAGGACATGACCCAAGTCCTTGGGATCAAAATTACTGAAGAGTTGCATAGCAATCTGTAAATTTTTTGCATTTTCCGAGTAGTCAATGATAAAGCCGGCGGTTTTTGGTTTTTCTTCATTTTCGTGGAGCCGATTGACGCGGGCGATGGCTTGGAGGAGAGAGTGGTCCTTGAGATCCTTGGTAAGGTAGAGAACAGTATTGCGCGGGGCGTCAAATCCTGTCAGGAGCTTATCCACGACAATGATAATTTCCACGCCTTCTTCTTGATTTTTGAAACTATCAATCACATCTCGTTCGTAGGAATCAATGCTTCGGTATTTTTCTTTCAACGTATCCAAATATACGGACACTTCTTTTTTATGTTCATCTTCTTCCTCAATAATACCTGTCTCGTCAGAGAGTACCACAGCAGTTTTTATCTTTCCCGTCTGTTCAAAGTATTTTTGAAACAAAATAGCGGCAAACTTAGATGGTGCTACAATTTGCGCTTTGAGACCGCTTCCTTGAAACTGTTTTGTGTAATGTTTTTCAACATCAAAGGCAATTTCAAAAATACGAGCAGGGACGCTTTTGATCAGGCTCTTGCTGATATACTTTTGAAGCTGGTCGCGATGCTCTTGTGGCAGAGGAGCAAAGAGACGCTCCAAACTTCGGTCAATTTGTTTGTCATTTTGTTCGAGCGGTACATAGCGCCCCTCGTAGATAAGCGGCAAAATCACCTTGTCTCGCAACGCGTCATCAATCGTGTACTTATCAATATACCCGCCGAATTTTTTCCAAGTAGAGCGTTCTTGCTTCATGAGCGGTGTGCCGGTAAAGGCAATATAGCAGGCATTGGGGATTACACGGGTCATTTCCATGTTCGCTTTTCCGCTTTGCGTCCGGTGGGCTTCGTCTATGAGAACAAAGATGTTTTCATCGGTATCCACAAATCCAGCGCGTTTTGATGCCGCGGCATCAAATTTATGAACAAGAGTGGTGACGACATTGAGATTTTTGTTTCGTATTTGCTCCAGTAAATCCTCGCCGGTTTTTGTCCGATACACTTCTTTTTTCAAATTGCAGGCACGGAATGTCTCGCTGATTTGTTTGTCCAGATCGCGCCGGTCTGTGACGATAATAATGCGCGGGTTTTGGATGGAGGGGTGTTCAATCAGCGCGCGGACAAACATCACCATGGTAAGCGATTTCCCCGACCCTTGCGTATGCCAGACAACACCGCCGGATCGGCGAGTACCCTGCGCGAGATTCTCTTTTTGTTCAATCCGGTGCAGCATTTTATGAATAGCAAAGTATTGAGTGTAACGCGCAATCTTCTTTTTTCCTCCGTCAAAGAGGATGTGATGTTTACAGAGATCCAAAAGTCGTTCATGTCCAAACAAGAGAAACGCCGAACGATCTTGCACGCTTATTTTTCGTTTTATTTTTTGTATATGTCCGGTCGTGTAGCCATTGAGATCAGAAAGAAGCAGTTGATACATATTTTTGTCAATCTTTTTTTCTATATATGGTTTCAACTTTTCATCAATTTCTTTGTTTGTAGTATAGCGGTCAATTTCATTGACATCTTTTTCTTTCCACTCCACATAAAATTTGGCGGGGGTATCTGTCGTGCCGTAGCGAAAATCCGTGCCGTTGGTAGCAACAAGCATTTGAGTATAGATGTAGAGACGCGGACAATGGTCGGCTTTCTGATTGCGGACATGCTGTGTCATCGCCTCGGCAATATCCACGCCTGCTTTTTTGTTTTCCACAATGACAAATGGGATACCGTTTACAAAGAGGACAATATCCGGCCGTATATTTTGCTTACCGGTCGCTTCAAACTCCACCACGACATGAAAAGTATTGTTTTCCGGCTTGGCAAAATCAATAAAGCGAA
>JBBTQT010000116.1:0-3130 GCA_038065575.1 Patescibacteria group bacterium | reverse complement strand
CCAGGTTTACCGGCTGGATGGTATTATTTTGAGTGAAAGTGTTATAAAGTCCGACCGATTCGTTCACAATCAAGCTGGAAAGCAATACCAGTGGCAGAAAAATTGTGATTACGACCACGACGACTGTAATAAAAGCGTTTACACTCGGCATTTTTACCTTGCCGTTCAACCAATTATAAAAAGGATAAAACATTATGGCGATAATCGCCGCCCAGAAAATCGGGTAGAAAAACGGACCGATCAGATAAAGCACGGCGACGGAGAGAGTGATGATAATGGCGACGAAAAAAGCCGAACGCATTTTTGTAAAGCTGATTTTGTCATTTTTTACGGACATATTGTTGAATTACGAATTACGAATTAAAAATTATGAATTATCCCGACTGGGTCGGGACAGGCGAATTGCGAATTCTACAGCCAATCTTTTTTTCTGAAATGACGGATCATGAGGATGGCGACGGCGGCCATGATGGCGGCGACAGCGGGCAACCCCCAAGGAGAGTTGATTCCCGGCATTCGGGTGAAATTCATCCCCCAGAGGCCGGCGATGAAAGACAGCGGCAGGAAAATGGTGGAAAAAATAGTCAAAGTTTTCATCACATTGCCGGTCTTGTTGCTCACGCCCGACAAATAAATATCCAACAAGCTGGAAAGCATATCTCGATTCGTCTCCACTATATCCATGATATGCACCAGTCGATCATAAAGATCGCGCAAGTAAATGCGCGTGCTTTTTTTCAGGAGCGCGCTGTCATCCCGTTCCATCACGCTCACCACTTCGCGGAGCGGCCAGACGAATTTGCGCATATTGATGAGCTCGCGGCGCAGGGAATGGATGGTTTTCAGCATTTTTGAGGAGGGGCTCCCAATGATTTTTTCTTCCACGCCCTCCAGCCGGTCGCCGAATTTATCCAGAATTTTGTAATAGCCGTCAATGATGGCGTTGATCAGCTCGTAAGCCAAATAATCGGTGCCGTTCGCGCGCAGACGACTGTCACTTTTTCTCGCTAATTTTCTGACGGATTCAAAACAATCTCCCGCCATTCCTTGTTGGAAAGTGAGGACGAATTTTTTGGAAATTATAAAACTTACTTGCTCGGTAATCACATAACTTTCCGTTTCATCCAGAGAAAGCATTTTCAGAGTGATGCTGATGTAGTCGTCAAAAATATCAATTTTTGGACGCTGGTTGATGTCTTCAATGCTTTCTAGAACCACCGGATGGAGATTGAAACCGAGGCCGAGCTTGTTCAAGAAATCAGCCGGCGGGACATTGTCAATATTGATCCAAGAAACCGTGGCTGAATCCTTGTAGGGAATGCAGTCTTCCAATTTGCGGGTGGTGATTTCCTCATAACCGGCCGGTCCGTAATCAATGATCGTTATTTTGTTATTGCTCGGCTGGTATTTTTTTGGGGCGGACATAAATTGAATTGGCGCGCAACGCGTAATTAAATATAATCCCTGATCGCTCAGGGATTATTATAGCACAAATTCTGGAGAAGTGAAGCAAACAATGTTTATTTTTTTTGGGAAAGTCTTTAATTATAAACTATAAACTTCTTTTTCTTTATTCATCAACCACACAAGCATAGCTTTTTGCATATGTAAGCGATTTTCCGCTTGGTCAAATATAAGGCTGTTTTTGTGCTCTACCGCGTCGCGGGTTATCTCGTAGTCTACATGGCAAGGCATGCAGTGCATAATGTGAGCATCTGGGCAATAGGTGTCTATAAGCTTAGCATTCAACTGATAAGGAAGAAACAATTCTTTTCTTTTTTCAAATTCTTCTTTTTTATCTTTTATTACAGAACCATTTTCAAAAAATTCCATATTCATCCAGGTGTCGGTATGAACAAAATCCGCGGCAGCAAGTGCTTTGGAAATATCCAATGTTCTTTCAATATTATTTGTTTGCTGAAGCTGTTCTTCAAGTTCTGGATCAATACTACCCTTATCTGCATCCGGTGCCACAATAACGACTTTTATACCCATCTTCGCGCATCCCAACGCGAGCGTGTTGGAAACATTGTTTTCTATACCAAGCCATACTACTTTATGTACATTCTCGATTCCACCCTTTGCTTCCGCCATTGTCAGTAGGTCGCTTAATGCTTGCGCCGGATGATATTTTTCACTACAACCATCAATAACCGGAATAGCATTCATGGATGCGGCTGTTTCTACACTTTCGGCGGCGATAGCGCGATACATCAAAGCATGCCCAAATCGCATAACCGCACGAATTTCATCTTGAAAATCAGACAATGAGAATTGCGTTGTTTTTTTATCGAGAAAAATAGCATGTCCTCCGAGCTCTGTCATAGCGGCTTCAAATGAAAGTCTTGTTCTAGTTGAACTTTTCTCAAAAAACATTATGAGTGTTTTGTTGGGCAGTAGAATAGTCGGTCGTTCTTTTCTACGATGTTCTTTTAAGACCTTGGCGATGTCAAGGAGCGAGGTAATATCTTCTTTTGTTATTTCTTTTAACGAAAGTATATGACGCATAGTATTATTAGTTTCACTCCATAAATAAACAAAAATTCAAATTTATTCTCCTTTGAAAGCCTACCATCATTTACATCAAGAAAAATATTTTTTGAATTTCGTACAACTTCGGATAAACCAATGCCTAGATCCTTGATCCTATTCCGCCCTAATACCGATAATGATCCGCCTTGTAGGGACCGTCCGGCGAGATATTGAGGTACTTGGCTTGTTTGGCCGTTAGTTTGGTCAGTTTAACCCCGATTTTTTCCAAATGGAGGCGCGCCACTTCTTCGTCCAGTTCTTTGGGTAGACGATAGACTTTTGGTTCGTATCGGTCTTTATTTTTCCACAGATCCAATTGCGCCAGCACTTGGTTGCTGAATGAATTACTCATCACAAAACTTGGGTGGCCGGTGGCGCAGCCCAGATTCATAAGTCGGCCTTCGGCCAGTAAGTATAATTCTTTGCCACCCGGGAAAATGTATTTATCAACCTGGGGTTTAATGTTAATTTTTTTGACGCCCTTCGCGGTATTCAGCTTTTCCACCTGGATTTCGTTGTCGAAGTGCCCGATGTTGGCTACGACCGCCTGATCCTTCATTTTTTTCAAGTGGGCGAGCGTGATCACTTCGCAGTTGCC
>JBBTQT010000115.1:0-3101 GCA_038065575.1 Patescibacteria group bacterium | reverse complement strand
GAGCGACTGGTTTGGGACCAGTAGGCCGTAGGTTCAAGTCCTATCACCCCGACAACATGAAACATCCGGAAAGTTATGAAGAATCCCGAAAAACAACCGGGAACGCAAAACCGAACCGAATTTGAAGTCCCAAAACCAGAAACCGAAAAAACGGTGGCTCTTTCGGTGAAAGCGAAAAGAAAAATCGCGACAGAGACGGGGAGATTTTATAACTCGCTGATGGATCTTTATTTAGATGTGTCAACTCCCGATGAGCAACATGCGCAAGCGGAGGCGCTTATTGAAGGATTGCCCGGATCAATGAGGAAACTTTACAGGGAGGGGTTTGGTAGGTTTCAGGAAGAATTAAGAGAAAATCATGCTCTTTTAGAACAGCACCGAGGGGATGAGGTGCGTTATTTAATCGGCGCGTTTATGGCTTCACAGGGGATAAGCGCCGATAAGATGGAAGAAGTTTTTAAGGAAATTGGCAAAGCAAAATTTATTGAGCCATCGCTCGGAATCGCCATTATTCAGGCCGAAAAAGATTTTTTCCAACTTCTTAAAGAACAGGGTGTAGTTCACGCCGAGGGTCACGCTGTAAACATCGGTGCTGATAATCGCGGTGAGCCGAGTTTTTTTATGATTCAGCGGTTGCATTTGGAAGAAAGCATGGCTGAAGATAATGGACTGGCGAAGGAAAACCGATCGGTACGTCATGAATTTCATCATTTTGTTTGGAATTTTTTGCAGAGGAGGGGTGATTATCTGCGAGAGGTTGAGGAATCTTCACCGGGAATGACAATGGCGTTTCGTCATTTTCGAGATGAAGTCGCCGCCTATACGATCGCGGGTCGCAGTCTGGAAAGAATAAATCCGGAACTTTTGACCTATACCGATGATAGTGAAATCTTGAAGACGGCGACCGACGCCCGGGATTTTGCGACAATTTGCGTCGAGGTCGCCCGGCAGAAAGGCGTTGACTCGCAAGATTTTTTGTACGCGTCCATGACTTCCAGAAATTTCACGGAGTTAAAAGATACTTTTGCCACGCTTACGCCTCTGGATACTGTTGATCCGCAAAGTGTGGCGGAGCTCTATTCCGCTTGGGCTGACAATTATCGGGCGGCGTCAAAAGTCGCCGAGCTTCTGGAAAGGAAAGGGCTGGCGATCCCGGCATATCTTATTGAAGAGTATGGGATAAGTCGCATGATACCGCCCCAGATAACTTCAATGAACAAAATTTTTTCCGAAGTGGAAAATCTGAAAAGATTCGCGGCGGCGGTTAAAACAGGCACTATTGATGAACAAGGTTTAATAGAGAGGGTGGCTAGGGCAAAATTACCGCTTCCGAAAGAAACTATTGATATCATTCTAGGATTGACGCGCGAACAAATGGGTCATATCCCACTTGGAGAATCAGGGGAAGAATTTTTAAAATCACTTATTTCTATTTGGAGGATAAACGAAGAATCAGCTAGAGCGGCCTATAAGCAAATTATTGATTCATCGCCAGTTATGCGCGGATCATTTAACAAAATCCGAGATGAAATTATCAGTCGGGGTACTGAAGAATATCGAAGCGAGTTTAAATCAGGAGACGGAGAGCGAAAGCGGAAGACAGAGTCTGAAATAGCGGAAAGAATCAGATTGTTGATGGAGTTGTGAAGGTATTATTGTGAGCGACATGCCGGTTCACCGGCACGAAATCGGGTGGCGGCGAAACGAGGACGGCCCGGGATCTGTTATACTGTGGATGGTATGGTTTAAAAATCACCTTGCTTATATGCTAGAAGAAAGAATTTTTGACGGAGTGGAAAACACCCAAATTGAAACTAGCCAGCCTGGCGATACCGGGAAAAAACCGATAGACGTGGAAATGTATGCATCGCTCATAAAAATTGAAACCTTGAATCTTTCGGAGGATGCATTGCGGGGAAGGCTGTCGGGAGGTGGTTCTGTCTGTTGGGCATACAACAAAGAAAACTTTAGCTTGAAAATTTGGTACAGGACTAGTGATTTTGAGAGAGATTTATTGCATTCTGTGGTTGATCCTCAGGCCTGCGTGGATAGAACAACAGGGTGGATTATGGGAAGAATATCCGACGTAAAAAAAAGCGAGATAAAATCAATGTATTCCGAACGAGAGGCAGTGGAACATTTGGGACGTAAAGAGGTATATGAAGCAATCAAATTAAAACTCAAACAATTTCTCAGTTCCTAATCAGACAAATTTAGGCCACCTTTTTCACTTCTTTTCTCTCGGAAAGGGCTTGATTCAGAACTTCAACGCAGTCAAAAAATAATTCCTTGACTTGCGGTTGGCGCGCGGATATAAAGATTATTTTCCCCGTCGCGCGGAATAGGCAAAATAATAATAGTATTTTTCCAGATTTTCCGGCGCGCTGCTATAGACATTGTCTCCATAAAACCAATCCGCCAGCACTTCGCGACCTCGGGTCAATTCCTTCAGGCGTGGCATCCAACGGGCATCGGAAATTGTCAGGTCGGTCAATTCTAAAGCTCTATCAACCGCGTCTTTTTTTCGTTGTTCATCACCGTTTTTTTGGGAGGCGAGCGCTCTCCCCACTTCACTGCCGATATTGCCAAGCTGTTCCGCCAGCGTCAACTCAAACCAGTGGCCGGACGCCAAATTTTTGTGAATCGCGCTCTCCATAAATTATTTTTCAATCAAATCGCCGATAACTTTCAGAATTAATTTTCTGGTGTTTTCGTCTTCCACGCTTCGGGAACGATTATTTTGGCGTGGACGGATATTGATCATTGAGTCAAATTCAACCAACTCGGGAAAAGTCCTGTCCGGATATAAGTTGACCCCCCATAAATTTTGCTGAATTGATCCGTGATTCATAAGGAAGGCTTCCTCATCGGCATGCAATTCGCCGCCGATAGCCATTATTTTTTTTTCCAAATCAACAACGCCCTTGACCATATCACCGAAGATAAGTTTGGCGGTCTGCTTCAGTTCCAATAGCGAGACCGGCTGGGAGATTATTTTGATGTTGTTTTCAATATCCATTTCCGGCATACATTTTTCTTTATTAAATATGCTTCTATTTTAGCTAAAATTGCGAGGCAAGTCAATTTTTGACAGGATGATT
>JBBTQT010000114.1:0-7218 GCA_038065575.1 Patescibacteria group bacterium | reverse complement strand
CCGGCCGAACCGATTTTGTGTATAAGTAAAAAACCGGCGACGGCGCCGGGAGCAAAAAAAAACAGAAATAAAATAATTTTTCAAGGGACAAGAGATTTGAAAATACCGCGCAATTTTTCCGCCAACTTCCCGCCGATATTGGCGCCGATTCTCGTTTTCCGGCCATGGATGGACATACCCACACCCCACTTAACGAGCCCCATTGCCGGCACAAATGAAATATCATTGATCTTGTCGGAAATGCTTTGGATGCCGACCGCGTAACCAAGCGCGGACGGGAGATGAAGTTCTTGTTTGGCCAACTCCACGAGCCCCCTTATTTTCGCCCCGCCACCGATGAATTGCGCGCCGGCCGGCAGAAGTCCGCTCCGATGTATTTTTTGCAATTCGGCGTCAATTTTTTCCATAATCTCGGTCGCGCGCGCTTCTATGATCTGACTGATATAATAGCGCGACACCGCTTCCGTGACTTCGGAGCCTTCGGCGGAAAAATCAATGATGTCTTTTTTGCTCACGCCCTTGCTGACGCACTGGCCGTACTGAATTTTTATTTTTTCGGCGATATCAATGGAGGTTTTCAAGCCAAGCGCCAAATCATTGGTAATATGCGCCGAGCCGATCGGCAGTACCGCCATATGGATAATATCACCCTCTTCATATACGACGAGACTGGTAGTTGAACCGCCGATGTTCACAATCACCGTTCCCAGCTCTTTCTGTTTTGAGCCGATAATTACATCGCCGGAAGCGATTACCGATAACACGAAATCGTCTATATCCACTCCGGTGCGATAGATGGTTTTTGTCAAATTCTTGATGTGAGCGGTGAGACCGTAGATGATTTTCGCGTCCACTTCCAGCCTGATGCCGGTCATGCCGACCGGATCTTTGACACCGATCTGGCCATCAACGGCATAACTTCGCGGCAGAACATGAAGAATTTCGTAATTAAGAGGCGACGCGATAGTCTTGGCCGCTTCCACCGCTCGCGCCACATCTTCTTCGGTAATTTCGCCGTCGGTGCGAGCGATCGCCACCACCCCTTTAGAATCCTGACACAAGGTATTTGCTCCGGATACTCCCACCCAGACATGCTCCAATGGCACGCCCACCATTTTTTCCGCGTGTTCCAACGCGCTTGAAACCGATGAAACAGTCTCGTCAATACTCGTGATGTTGCCCTTTTGGATGCCATCCGAAGGCGTTTCCACCGCGCCGATAATTTGCAATTGCGGCTCGCCCGAATCAGACACGGTTAATTGACCCACCGCCAAACGAATGGCCGTCGAGCCGATATCCAACCCGGTGATCAATTCCACGCGTCCTTTATTTTTCAACATAGTTTATTCAGACCAAAAAAAATGGCGGAAATCAGAACGATAGTATTATAACACTACCCCCGAAAATACTCAATCAGTTTTGGAACAAAAATGATGAGGGCGATTCCGGCCGCGCCGATTGAAGCGAGCAATACCGCCGCCGCCATAATATCCTTGATCACGGCGACAAAATGATGCATTCTCGGTTTCAACACATCCAAAAATTTTTCCATGGCGGTATTGATCAGTTCAAGAATCAGCACCAACGCCGAGAGCAAAATAACCAAAATCCATTCATACGCTTTCAAACCGAGAAAATAGCCGATAATCACGGTCAAAATCGCCAAAAAAATCTGAATCCGAAAATTCCGTTCGTGTTTGAATACGAATTTTACTCCGTGATACGCGTCCTTGAAACTGGCGGTAAGTCGGTTGGCGCTCATAATTTACCGATCAATTCAAGATAATTTTCCTGTTTGGAAAACATTGTTTTGGCTTCAATTTTGTGGATATGATCATATCCGAGAATGTGCAAAATTCCGTGAATTATCATCCGCGCCATTTCCGTTTCAAATTTTTCTTCCCATTGCGTCGCCTGCCTTCGGATATGCGGGACATCGACAAAAATGTCTCCCAGATCGGCGGCGCCATCCTGAAACTTTTCATTTTCTCCGACCGCGAATGACAGAACATCCGTGGTCTTATTTTTATGGCGATACAAAGAATTCAAGGTTTTCATTTTTCTGTCGCCAATGAAATGCAAGCTTAGATCGCCGCCAACTCCCTCTTTCTCAAGTACAAAAAAAACGATCAATTTTATCTTTTTGAGGGAAACGCCGATTTTGTCCACTGTTTGATAGATTACGCATTCCATATTGATCAATTCGTGGTCGTGGCGGCGGAGGTCGTGGAACCGGCAGAGACGACCGGCAATACCGGTTGGAGTGGAATTTGAACCGCGGTCGCTCCCACCCGGAAACTTTGAACAGCGGTTTGCATTATGTGACGACTCTTGATCGGCGAATTGGTCAATGGATGAAAAATCAATACTGCCGTCCAATTGGCGCCCGGAATATAGGCCGTCAAATCATCGTTTCTCTTCCAAACATCGGTTTCAAACCGATTTTGCAACTGCAATAAACCGTCAAATCTTTGACCTTTGACATGAGCGCCGAACCAGGTGGCAAAATCCTCTTCCGGCTTCTTGTTGATAATTCGGACTTCAATATAGTCACCGGTCGCGTCACTGAAAAGAACCTGTCGGCCTTCATTATCAACGGCGCCAACTTGCCACTTCGCCGGATAATACAAGCGATACTTCCAAATCGGGCTTACATACTCCCGCACCAATCCGGAATCAATCAACTTGACCGGAGCAAAACCCTTGGGGTTATAAAGATTATATATTTCCTGCCCGTCGTAATAACCATCGCTGTCCGTATCCCAAAGGGACATATCCGTTCCGAAAACCTCCTCCTCGGAATCAGTGACTGAATCGGAATCAAAATCAGGGGAATCAATCAGTATTTCTGGCGGAAAATCAGACAGCCGATCAAGTGCTGCCGTACTGGTCGGCGTTGGTGGCGAAATCGGGGTTTCAATCGCTGTTGTTGACGATGCCGACGCGATCGCCGGAGATTCCGACTCAATCATGATTTCCTTTTCAGTGGTCGTGGCGACAATTTTCGAGGGCGTCGGCGGAACAGCGACGACCGGAGAAACACGCCGATAATCCCGCAAGTAATACCAGGAAATCGCGCCTATCGATCCCGCGAATAATAAACCGCCGAGAACTATCAGGCTGATTTTTTTGGTCCTTGAATCAAGCCCGTGACGAGACGCACCGTCGTTTCGGCCGAAGCCGTTATCATAATTTTTTTTACTTTGCCCTTCTCCGCCGTTTGCCGTCTTATATATCTCCGGATCATTGCCACCGTAAAAAATATCCGGAATGGTCTGGGCATTTATTTTATCGTCCTCGGAAGCGGGCGTGGGCGCGGTTTTATTTTTTAGGAAGCCAAACATAACCAAATTTCCATTATTATTGACCGCTGGTGGCGGTGCCGGTCGCGCTGATACTAACTTCGGACGTCGTCGGACTGACGGAATTAAGGGCATCTACAAATCTTCCCGGCCCGTTCGGATTATAGCCGTTCTTGACTTCCATCCCGTCGAGAAATGTATCCTTGTCCGTATCTTCACTCAACGGATCGGTCTTCCAGTTATTAACCTCGTCACCATCGCTTAATTCATCACCATCGGAATCCCAATTGAAAGCATTGGTGCCCGATTCTTTTTCTTGATCATCGGTTAGGCTGTCGCCGTCGGTGTCCAGAGGCTCGCCGAATAAAATATTATCGTCGGGAGTTGGGGGCTCGGGCGGAACAATCGCCGGATTATTTACAATCTTGTTAGACTCATTTTCAGCCCCCTCGGCGGGAATGACTATATCATTGACCGAAGTTCCTTGATCTGGAATAATGCCGGAGGTTTTTGATTTATTTTTTACGAAAGCGAAATAACCCCAAACCGCGCCACCGACCAGTAAACCGACGATTAAAATTATCACCACCACCAAAATCAGCTTACTCTTGCCAACCGGTTCTTCCAAATTTTCCACCCGGCCGGGCATCATCGGTTCGGACAGAGGCCGATCACTGTCAAAATTCATCGCCGGAACCGGACTTCTTGGTGGGTTGTGCGTTGCCACCGGACTTATTTTTGGACGAAGCGCCCCGGCACCCAAGGCCGATGCCACCGCGGGCGAGATCGGCGCTTCCGGCGCGCTATCGGTATTGGAAAACATATCATCCGGTTCGGTAGTGGGTAGATTATTCGGCACATTCCCTTGATTTTTGATAGGCTGATCATCAAACATACTATTCAAAAAATAAAAAATTATTTTTAGCGAATTTGGAAATTTAAGTCAATTCTATCCAAATAATCCAGTGTGCCAGTGGACAATTGACTGTCGGTCCTAAGCTCAGTCAAAATTTCACTGGAAGGAGTTCCCCTTTGGTAATTTGATTCAATTCTATCCAAACGGTTCTGGATGGTGGAGGTCAATCGACCAGTGGTTCTAAGTTCATTCACAACTTCCCTAACAGCGATTCTTCCTCCATAATTTGAGTCAATTCGATCCAATCGGCTACCGGTACCGGACCTAGACAAAAATGTTTGATCAAAGCAGTTTCGGATGGCCGCTACCGATTGGCTGGTGGCGGTAAGACTATACGGGGAAGGTTGATCCAAGCAGGCCTGGGTGGTGGTGGTCAATTGACTAGTGGTTCTAAGTTCATTCACAACTTCCCTAACAGCGATTCTCCTTTCCGTATTTAATTCAATTCTATCCAGATAATTCAGGGTGGTAGTGGTCAATCGATTGTTGGTTCTAAACTTATCCATACATCCTCTCGGGGAGGATTCTACTTGCGACATAACCGTGAAACCTTGCTCTCCTGAACTGATTTCAATTTTCCCGGCTCCGAGCGGATTATAGGCATTGATTATTTCCATGCCATCGCGGAAACCATCCCCATCCGTATCAAATTTAGTGGGATCGGTGCAATAAATTTCAATTTCCTTTTTTTCATCCAGACCGTCGCCGTCAGTATCCGGATCAGTGATACTCAAGCCCATTTCCATTTCCACGGCGTCGAGCAGACCGTCTCGATCCTGATCATTTTTGAAAATGCCGGAGCCACGCGACCGGTTGGCGACTTCTCTCTCGACACGGGTCTGTTGTTGTATGAATAAAGTCGTCGTCCCATGCAAGGAACCAAAGGCAACCTGAAAATCATCCCCAATCGCCCCCTCGGCCAGTAAATTTTCTCGGCCGATTATGGTGATCATTTCCGTTAATACCGAATCACTATGGTTCAAAAACACCATGATATTTTTGGCTAATTTCCATGAATCCTGATTGCCATTCAAAAGATACCTTTGTTTACGGCTATTCAATCCCTTGATCAAATCCTCGCCTCGTTTAATGGCGCTAATGGCGATAGCCACATGATCGGCGTCGCTTGCTTCGCCCATTACAAACCGCGCAAGTTGCATATTTTCTTCGGCATATTTTACTCTTTTCGTAGCGTCATCAATCGGATCAAGCGTTGCCAGCAATATCATATTCTGCAATTCTTTTTTCCAAAACATTGACCAAGCCGACGGGGTGGCGACCGGCGTTTCAATCACCAAGTCAACAAAATTTTCCACGATGGGTGGTGGAGGAGGATCTGAGACGGTCAAAGTAGGAGCCATCGGTGGAGAGATCTCATCGGCACGGACAGGATAGACCGCGACCAGCGCCAAGAGGAGGAGTCCGAGATAAAATCCACGGTGAAAAAAATATTTTTTCATATTTTGCGGTTGAAATAGCTTAAAGCGCGCATTTATTTTCCGACGGCACATCCGGTATCTGATTCAACACTTGACAGATATTTGTATTCAGCCAGCCATTGTCATATTCGCCGAAACTTTTTCCGAGCTCATCGCTGTAATTTCCACCGGCATCGGTAACCGGAATTTTTTTGATTTCATAATCGCCGGCGGCATTTTTCCGGAAATTAAACACATGCCAGTATTTTGCCAAATCATTGAAATTATCGTCAACGATATCTTTAATCTTGAAAGTGGCAACCGGGGCATAGACCGAGTAGAGTGGTAATTGTCCAGAGTGAAACTCATAAACCTCAACCGTCAGCTCGTCTTCCTTGAAAGTTGATAGTAGGTTATTGATGCTCGTGACCAGGAAAGCGAAATCGCCATTGTGGTTGTTCAGATCAATGGTAAACGCTTGAACCGTCGTCTTACCGGTGGTGGCGATTGGATGGACATAGATTCCGTTATAGCCAACCGGATTGCCGCTACTTAAACATATGGAAGAATTACTAGCTGGGTTCTTAGACGGCCAATAGTATGGCTCATTTTTGTAATTCACATTATTAATCCAATCACAAAGAAAATCACTTCCTTGATATTTCTGGGCATAATCCGCAAAATTGAATATCGTGCCGACGATATCATCAGGATGCGTTGTAAGCCAACCGGTCGCCAGGCCATCATTATACAACGAGCCGACAAAAGTGCCGTTTTTCTTACTTTCTTCCTCGCCCCATTTGATCACCACCCGAAAAACATTTTTTGGCACGGCCGGAGAATAAATCAAATCATTTTTTATTTCCTTGGCTTGGCCGGCCACCGGATAATCAAATACATCACCATCCCCATCTTCAATATGTGGGACAGCGCCGTAGGGATAATTGAAATAAACGCTATATTCGCCATTGCATTGCAAGTCAGTTTCAATGCCGATCTTGGGAAAGGAATTGTCTTTGAATATATTGAAATATTCAAAAAACTCCAAAATTGCGCTTCCATTGTTCCCACTATTGTCATTCAAACTCTCATAAGTAAATCCTCCCGCGCCGTCAGTATTTCGCCGAAGTAATGAAATCTTATGGAGCTCTTGAATAACGGCCACATTTTTCTTGACCTCGTTTAGCATCGGATTGATAATATTCACATAAGGAATCGCGTTACCGGCGGTCGCTTTACTGAGCAGTCCGCCGTTCCACTTACCACAATTCACGCATTTATTTTCCAACACCAGACAATTCGCGCTACATTGGTACGCGCCCTTGTCCAGGCAGGTCAAAGCGACGGACTGATCCGGATTGGAACACTGCAAATATGTCTGATTACAAACATTAACGCAATTTTCATACGCCATCGCCGAACTGCACTTCGCCACGCAAGCGTTCTTATCTGTCAAACAAGTCAAATCCGCATATGACGATCCAAAAACCTTGCCACCCTGCGCGTCGCACTTCTCCGGTCCATTGACCGCGCCGTCCCCACAAAATTCCTTGGCGTCAACCGTCAACACTTTTTTGCAGTC
>JBBTQT010000113.1:0-8954 GCA_038065575.1 Patescibacteria group bacterium | reverse complement strand
TTGACCGGATCAGTCATGCGACAAACGGGGTTGTCGGATTGCTGATGGGGTCAAAACGGAATTACGAATTAGCAATTACCCGCCTTCGCCCTATCGGGCTACGGACGGGCGAGGCGAATTACGAATTAGCGATTGCGATTGCGTAACTCGACGGACACAATTCGTAATTCGTAATTTCTAATTTGTAATTGAACGCCATTCGCTATTATCAATATAACGAGCCAATTTAGCATATTCCTCGCAATTTGTCAAGAGTTTAGCCCCTTTTTGGCTAGTTTTAGCCGATTTTACCGATAACAAAAACCGCCCGAGTTTGATCGGCGGTTTTTGGTGGTTATCGTATCGCGGACTGCTAATCAATTCGGATCACTTTTTAGGAGAACCACTCTTTGATGAATTCATTGATCCCTTAGATACGAAATCCTGATCGATTTGCTCTTTGATCGGTTTAAATCCTTGTTTTAGCCTTTCGATGGTATTATTTCTGAAAGCCTGGTAATTCTTGTTATTTCCATCATACACTATGTCCTCCCGCACATTCTCATGCCCGACCATACCGGCCCGAGCCAAATTATCTTTCAATTCAGCTAGCGAGATACCCTCTCTTAATCCTTTCTGAAACGCCTTAACCGAATCAATAGTTCTCTTTGTCCAATCGGCTTTTATTTCCTCCAGCCATTCTCTGGCGCGCGGATTATCCGATTGAGCGATACCATTTTCATTCGCCAATCTATCAATCCCGATTCCTTTCGGACCCATCAACTTATTTTGCCATCCCAAAAAGCGGGCGTAATTGGTGGCAACGCCTTTATCATATTCATTCATATTTCCCACCTGCACGGATTTTTCCAATCCGGAGATATCTTTGGCTCGTAATTTGTCCCCGACCACTTCTTCGGTTCCTTCCGGATCTAATCGTTTCTCATCGGTAGTGGTTTGGTTTGGCTGTTCCTCGGCTCTCCCTCTTCGTCCGGATTCAATTTTTTCTCCATCCGGCGCGACCGCGGGTCGTGTTGCTCCCGGTCTCACCACTTCGGCTGACGCGGCTCTAGGTGTTTCTGGGTTGATAACATAAGTTCTTAATCCAACTCCGCCGCCACTCACTCTAGCCGCCGGTCCGGAATACGCAATATTTGGCGATCTTGTTGCGCTTCCGAGATCGGAACCGACAGAGGCGGACTTCGCATACCCCACTTCAAACGGATCAACTCGCAAGGCGGTCGGCCCTGTGCCACCTCCGCCATAAATCCGATACAAATGATGTTGAATATTTCCACTCACATCCACCACCGTCAAATCAACCATGTTCGGGTGATCGGCATCCCAATCCGCGCCGGTAACTTTGCCTCCTTCCGGCAAAACCGAATCCGGAATTTTGGCTTTACCAAGATTGATATCGCTGGCTAATTTCCGCGCCGCAACCGCAGACCGCGGCATCTCCTCAGAATCACCCCCCGGCATCGCCTCCGCCGCCGGCGCGGCCGGACGATTGATCCAGACTCCCTCCTTGACATTGGACATTATCGGTTCAGGAGCCACGCCATCCTCGGGCGCCAGGTCCGTGCCAAAAAATAAAGCATCTTTGCCGAATGAAGCGCGCTTGCCCTCGCCGTACATACTGCCACCTTTGGTATTACGCCAGCTCGCCGTGTCGCGATTTTCATCGTGTTGCAAGGCTTGACCCAGTTTGCGAATCAGAGCGGTGTTTGGTTTCTCCGCGTCCAATACTTTTGTTTTATAATCCTCCGCGAACTTCTGATAATCCGCCGGACCCTTCACTCCCATCAAATGCTGTCCATGACTATTCAAACCATGAGCTTGCAAATACTCCGCCGCCTGCACCACATCACCGTTTTTTAGAATTTCTTCAAATTCCACCAAATTAACTTTTTCAGCGGTGGTGAGATAGGTGCCCTTGCTCTCGCCGATGGCGTGCTCCACCCGATCAGCCTCAACCAGACCGTCGGTGCCGCTCATTCTATGAGCCGCTTGAAAAATCCGATCAAGCGAGGTGGCATTGTTGAGGGCTGGAAATTTAGCGGTAAGGCGATCAAAATAACCGACGGTTTTGTCGTCCAGATGTAAAGTGGTCTTGGCGTAATCGCCGGCATTGAATTTTGGTGGTTCTACGAATTTTTCAATATCAGGAATTTTACCTTTCGTATACCCTTCCTCTGCTCCACGCCGTGAAGTTATTTCTGCTTCCTTTGGTTCATCCACCGCCGCTTGTTCAGCATTTTGTTCTTTGTCACCACTTTCATTACCATCTTCACCAGCACCCTCATTCCCCGGATCCTGCGACCCAAACAAATCCTTAATAACATCCTGCGCGATATAAGCTCCGGCGCCGGCGACAAAGGCGACCGCGCCATAAGCGGCGGCGGTGCCGAGCGCGCGCAGGTAACGCATTCCCCCCCGCCCCCAGCCCACGCGCGCAGAATTTTCCGCTTCTCGTTTTTCCAAATCTTTGGTGTTCGTTTCCACTCTATTCGCTACTTCTCGATACCGCTCCCGATAAAAATCCATCACCATTTGTTCCAAGACATCTTTCATCGCCGGATGCGCGTCGGCGTAGACGACGAGGTCTTTCAAGTGCCGCAGGTAGTCCCTTGGTTGATTCGCATCACCACCTTCTCCATCGAAAAACGGCTGGTCTTCATCGGCGTTAAAGGCTCTATCATCCAAATGTTTATTGGCGATCACCGCCTCGGCCACTTTGATATAGCCGAAGTATTTTGCGCGATAAGCTCCAATCGTAGCCGGCACCGGTGGCACGGCGATAATTGCCGTTTGATATTCTTGTTGATAATACTCAATATTCAACGCCAATTCCTCGCTCATCCGGCTACTGGCCGCTTCCACCGCGCCCAATTCTTTTTCATAGCCGGAACCGATGCCAACCGCTAAACCGATGCCGACGCCGGTTGCGGTAGATTTCAAACCGGCTGTCCAAGAATCAGTCGCCTGCACTGCCCAGTTCACGGCCAAGGCAATGCTCGCGCCCAAGGCGCCGGTCACCGCCACTCGCCCGGCGATTTGCTTTTTGGTTTCGTCTTTCCCGACGAAGCCGGTGAACTTTTTGACAAACCCTTGCGAAAGCCGAACATCCCATGGTTTCTTGGTTTTCTCGCCGGCCGAACCGGTGGCACTCGTTCTCGTCGCTCCTTCGGCCGTCACTTCCACGGCTTCGCCCTGCCGTTGAATTCGGGCGAGTTTCTCGGCAAATCTAAAACCGGTCTCTTCTTCCACGGTAATGTGTTCATCCATCGCCGCGCTCGCGAGGGCGTCTTCGTAAATCAAGACGCGATTGCCGGTCAGGGTCACTGATTCCGAACTGCCATCCGCTTTGGTAATCTTCACTTCCTTTCTTAATTTGTCAGTGCCGGAAGCGCGCGAAACAATCCGCGCCAGCCCGTTGGCGGCGAGGGTTAATTCTCTGGCATCATAACCATCAACGCGAATGTCATTCGGATTACCGGCCTCCGGATGCCGATTTTCAAACGACCGATTCAATAATTGGTTAATAATAAATCGTTTTTTGCGTTGATCGGCCGCTTTGGCCGCCCGTTCTTGTACTTTTTCCAAACCTAATTTGTCCCAACCCATCAATTTTTGCATTCCCACTTTGAGGGCGCCGACTGCGCCACCGATCATTCCAGCTTTGGTTTTATCCGAAAAGGAAGTAAATTTCAAAAGAAAGCCAAGGCCAAAGGCCGTGCCACCGAGAAGCACGACATAACTACCCATACGGAAGCCGGTCGCCAGTTTCATTTCGGATAATTGGCTGTACTCCCACCAATCGCGTCTTTCTTGATTCAATCCATGCCAACTGAAAAATCTCTGCTGGAATCCCGCCGGATCTCGCTCCAACCCCTGCCTGATATCCGCAATTCGCCGCGCCGCCCAAGCGCGAACATCGGCCGAGGCTCTTTCTACCACCAACGCCTCCACTTGAAGCGCCAGCGAATCGTGCCATTTCTTTTTGAAAACATCCCAATCGCGAATGCCGTGACGGCGCAGATTATTTCTTAAATCATCACTCGGCTCCAAATAATCAACGAATTTATTGACGCTTTCTTTCACCTGGATGGTCATTGTGTCCGCTTTGTCCGGCTCTTGATTCAAGATGGCGTCATACACCGTGCTCTTCAAATCATGGTATTGCTGATGCCTGCCGGTCAACAATTCCCGCATCAGTTCCGCCGGCACATTCACAATTCTTTCCGGCGCTTCCGGGCCTTCCAAACTAACGATCATCTCGGCTTTTAATTTTTTTACTTCTAAATCGTGTATTCCTCTCCAAAAAACCAAAAGTTGGTCTTCGGTAACAGTGACCGCGCCTTTGGGATCAAGGGTGGCGATACCTCTTTCGATTACCGCCATTTCATCCCGCAATTCACTGTTTTTGTCATTGGCATCATTCAGCTCCGCTTTCAGCGTGGCGGTTTTCGTCTTTAACTCGCTGATTTCCGTATCCACATTCAATTTTGGGACTTCTATTCCGGCGGCCGAGGCGGTTTTCCATTCTTCCATCACCACGGACATTATTCTGGCGGTGGAATTTTTGTATTCATCGGATGTCGCGAGATAGTCACCAGCGGTTACAGTTGACGCTGTCAGACCCGAAGCGGCCGCTTCGGCTTTTCGTCTGTTAGTTATTTCCTGCACGAGTGGAGAAACGGGATCGAGAGCGGCGTATCGATCCAACAAAATTTTATTTTTTCGCTGTTCGTCGTTCGCCGTGCCGTCCAACCGGTTTTTGATCGGCTTTGTCCCTGGGTTTTCGTCCGCGTGAGCCGGTTCAGCTTTATAAGCGTCATCCCTACTGTCCCACAAATCTTTTTTTGTCTGCCAGTCTTTTATCCCCGTTATTGCCGACACTAGGGGTGTAGTGGCGGTAGCCAGAATTTCCGCGCGACCGTCTTGAAAAACACTCTCATCAAGATCATTCAAAGTTTTCATTCCAGCGTTAACCAGCTCCAGCAGAACCTCGGCCGTTTTTTTTCCGCTTTCCGCCGCGGCCACTTTGCTATCGGCCGCGGCTTTGTCATCACCCGCTTTCACCAATTCGCCGGCAATCGCCAAAATTTGCTCACGCACTTTGTCGGTCTCTTCGCGCAGTTTTGCTTCCAGCCCTCCCACCCGATCGGTAATTTTTTTGACTTCCGCTTGCGTGAATTCGCCCCATAATTCGCGGTTGCCCAATGCTTTTTGGGCATCAATCAGAATCGCCCGCAGTCCGGTTAATTTTGCGAGAACTTCTTTGTTCTTCATTGTGACTGTGGCCATGGCCGTGGTGGTTTCGGTTGTTAATCCCCGATCCAAACTCTCCAGAGCGATCATTTTTTCCAATAGGTCATGATTGACATTTCGCTGAATTTCAGAGGTAGTTGAATTTTCAAGATCATATTCAATCTCGCCTTCCGGACCGGCATGGGGATCCAAAATCGTGTGATTCACGCCGTTGATCTCCACATTATCTCCTGCCAGCGACTTAAATGATTTTGGCGCGACATTAAGTTCAATCTCGGCGCCGGCTGTGCCGCCCACGCCCACCAAATCCAAAAAAACATGACTCCCTACTTCTTCTTTTCGCGCGCCGCCCACTCCAACCTTGCCTATCCGCCACTCACCATCATAATAAAAAACAACATTATCGCCGGGAGTAATTGTCTCCGGATGAAAACTTTTGAACTCCGCCGGACCGGCTGATTTTTCTGGTCGTTTTGACATATTTTATAAACTCAATGCTTATTTTCCAAAATTGCGTTATAAGCTTTGATTAAAGCCACTTTGTCTTTGATTTTTTGAATCATCACCACGAGCGCGCGACTCTCTTCTTCAATCGTTTCCAGACTTAAATCGTATTTGGCGACAATAAAATGCAACCGTCTTTGCAGGGCTTCCGTTTCGACACTGTCCAGATGAACGGTCGGCATAAATGGATATTTAGACGGAAATCAACTCTTGAACGCAACAGCGATTTCTTCGGCGTAGGCATGCAGAGTGGCTTTGACGATTTCGGTATAATCCGGAACATTGGTAGTCCAAAATTCATTCCATTGCACCGGCGTGGAGGCGGGATTGTCAATCAATTTTTCAAATTCTTTGGCGGACTTTTCAGTTAATTTCGGACGAATGGCGATGCCGATCCGCCTCTCGGCTTCCACGGAAAATTGCAACAGATATTGCTGTTGCTCTTCGACCGGCAGATATTTGAAACCATGATCCCGCAAAATTTTCTCCACGAAATCATAGATGACATCGCCACCGGCTTTCGGTGAGCTTTTTGTCGTTGTAGGCATAAAAAATAATTACAAATTAAGAATTACGAATTACTAATTACGGATTTTTTTACCAACACCAGCGCCATAAGCATCGCCCCCGCCAAAAATCCCAAGACCGCGTTCACCGCCAAATTCGGGCGCGCCGGCCAGCGGGTGGCGACGGGATTGTTCACTCCTTTTATTATAACATCCGCGCCGACATATTCCCAGCCCACGGTCTCCAAAGTGTTGACAACGACGCGGGCGATTTTTTTCGCTTCGTCGGCATTGGTGTGATAAGCGCTCACATTGACGACGCCGGTGCCGTAAACCACGCCGGCCGCCACCATCTTCGGCCAAGCTTTTCTTTTTTGCCGATCGTTCAGCTTGTCAAACTTCGCCCAATCCAATTCCGCTCCGGCGTTAGCCCTCACTTTATTCAAAAAATCATCGGTTTGCAAAATTTGCACCAAATTGTCTCCCACCCGCTCCGCTGATTTCACGACCGTGTACGGATCAACGCCCAAACGGGATTTGGGAATAATGAGTACCTGCGCGTCGGCGCGGTATTGCAATGGAAAAAACAAAGTCGCGCCGGCGGCGAGTCCGGCGACGATTACGCCCGCGAGTAATATCGCCAGATAACGATGACGAACGATTTGAATGATGTTGGACATAGATGTTTATTACGAATTAATAATTAATAATTACTGATTAGCGATTGCGATGCGTATGGACAACGGACACAATTATTAATTAATAATTATTAATTTGTAATTATTTTGCCTCTTTCTTCACCAACAATTTAACTTCCAACCCCTCCCGCCAAACCGTGGTAATAAATTCGGTCGGCGCCAAAATAATCTGGCGCGCCAGAGAGGCTTGGGACACCGGTTCGTCGTTGATTTCCAACAAAATATCACCCTTGACGATACCGATTTCGGCTTCGGTCTGTCCGCCCTCGGCGATATAAAATCCCTTGATTTCTTTCCAATTCACGCCCTCGCGCAAACCGGCCACGAAAAATCCCTGCCAGTTCACTCCACCACTCGCCAATTCGCCCGTATTCAAAATAGAAGTTAGATGGCGCTGTACAAGCCAGCTCGGAATCACCCGGCCGGACGAATCCACAAACCCGACAAAATCGCCGCGATTGTTCACGACGACGCCAGCGTGTGCGAGATAATCATTGACGCGATATTTACTCATGATTTTCATGGCGGGGAAGACGGTCGCGCCGCTGTCCACGATTTCGGTCAGCTCCCCGGTGTTCCATTCGCCGTTCACAATCCAAACTTGTTTGTCTTCGGGAATTTTTTTCCAATCGGCGAATACGGTGGTGCCGCGAAATTCACCGTCAAACTTCAAGTAAACGATGCTGTTTTCTTTGTCCGAAATAAATTTCTCAATCCCATGTCTCGCCCCCAGATTATCCACGCCGATAAAACGGCGCGTAAGATCTTTGGTCCAGGCGGGATGATAGAGCGCCACCCAGCCGCCGGAATTCAGAACCACTCCTTTGCCCGCGAACGATGCTATCGGATAAATCCCGGGTTTGATTATTTTTGATTCATCATAAATTTGCACTATTTGGTAACGCCAATCGCGAACGACATTGGCGCTTAACTCCGGAATAATTCCGCTACTCGAACCGCCTCGGCCGGAACGGATATAAACCGAATTGTTGTCGTAAAACGCCGGATAAAAATAATTAAACAAGCTGAGCGAGGCCGCGCCACCGGCCGCGAGCGCGATCAAGGCGGAATAAATTATCAATTTCAAATCATGCGAACGATGGCCGGAGGGAGTCAAGCAAATTTTCGGCGGCAAATGCGGAGCAAGTTTTTTCATATCCATTGGGAATAGTAAAGCGTAAGAAATAACAAGACCGCGTTCCCGACCAAAAACCAACTTTGCTTGCGCCAGATTATTCCTTCGGGACTTAATTGAAAACGCAGAAACAACTGGATGAGGTACCAAATCCAAGCGGTGACGAGAGCGCTCGCCAAATACCCGAACGGCAAAAAGGAAATTACCAAACCGAGCTCGGCGACCATAACCGCCGTACTGCCGATGCCGAACGCGCAGTCTTTGAGTTTTTTTCCCGGATTATACAGACGCAAAATCATGAAAGTGGCAAAAGCGGCGATCGCGCCTTCCAGCGCGCTGATGAAAAGAACCGGCAGATCGGGAAAAAACAACAGAATGGCGTTTAGAGCCGCCATCCAGGAATACACGGCAAAAACCCAAATGACCATAATTATCCGCCGCCAGGGTTTTTGGGTGAATTGCGCCGGATTGTGGCGACCGATTGTCGGCCACCACCACAAGATGGTGAAAACCAAACCGCTACCGATCATGAGTAATATCTCGGCCGGCGCCCACTCCAAAACGCCGAGCAGAACAAAAAAAGCGGAACTCGCGCCGATGTGCGCGGCCAAGTCGTCAACGGTAAACGACAATTTTATGCCGATTAAAATCGTCGCCGCCCACCACAGAGCGAGAATGATTCCGGCGGAATAATAACCGGGGAAAAAATAAAAAAAACCGAGAGCGATGACACTCGAAACTCCGCCGATAATGCCGATGATTCGCGCGATGATGATGGACATTATGTTTCAATTACGAATTTCAAATTACTCGGCTTCGATACGCTACGCCGAGCAGGCTCGGCTTCGATACGCTACG
>JBBTQT010000112.1:0-2144 GCA_038065575.1 Patescibacteria group bacterium | reverse complement strand
TAACAGGTCTGACCTGTTTTGAACGCTCCATGCTTCGCGCTCCACGCCCTACTCTTCCTTCTCTCTTTTCTGGGGATAACAGAGCGTCTGCGCGCAACCCTTAAGATAACTGCTGCTGTCCGGATCTAAACAATCAATAATTCCGTCGCTATCAGTGTCAGCGGTCATAATAGTAGAAGCCGGAGATTCACCGCCCGGGCTGGTTACGGTAACGCGATAATAATATTTTACTTTGGGATTAACCGAGTTGTCGCGATACTGGCAACACAAAGCGCTGTCCGTGCAGGTGGTTAATTTATTCTTCGTATTAGCTTCAAACACGGTATTATAATTCGCGCGACCGCCAACGGTATTATCAGAAATCCAGCAACCATTAACACCGCCATCGCTCATTTCGTTAAGCTGACGCGCTTGATAATCTAAATAGATTTCCTCGGCGGTTTTCGCGCGAGAATAAATCGCGACATTGTCAATTAAACCATTGATATATCCTTCATATCCAACATAACCCCTTCTGCCGATGTAAGTATTCTCATTGACTGAATTCGGAGCGACCCAAGCAGCGCTTCCTCTATTAACTCCGTTAATATAGATTATCCATCCGGACGAAGAGGCGCCTGTCGCGGCAAGATGATACCACGTCCCTGCTGATATTGCTGTGCTAACTGTTAATGTGCCTTCACCATTAATTTGTAAATTCGAATACCCGTCATTCACCCCAAAAGCATAAGCTCGGACGCCTTCCGCGTCTCTTCCTATAAGCCAATTTTCTCCTGCTTTGATGGAGGTGAATTTCACCCACAACTCAATCGTCATTGCGCTACTCGGATTTAGATTCGCGCTATTCCCAACATCAACATAATCATTAGTGCCGTCAAAACTTCCGGCATTTTTAAATTTACCAGTAGCGGTTGTCGCGCCGCCATACGCTTTGCCGTGATTAGCGTAAATAGAAGAATCGATTACTTCGCCGGCTGTGCCATTCCAAGTTGCTTCGTTCATTTTCCAGTTAGCTATTAAATTTTTCTGGGAAAGCGCTTCGCCGAACTGCGCCACAATTTTACATTTGCTATCGGTCAAAGTGCTGCACCCATCATAGCTGGAAACAAAATAATTGCTTCGATAGACATTATAGCCGTCCGCCGCGGCGTCCATATTTTTTGGCCAGGCAACGGCGATGCGTCCGCAAGTTGTGCCCTCGGTATAAACAGCCGAAACCGGACAAAAAGAAGTTTTTTTCCAAAAAGGATGCGGATAAGTCGGCGGATTATTCGTTGCCCAAGTATTGCCGGTTGGATTAGAAGCCTGAAGTTTATAACAATAGCCTGTGTTAGTTGCTATGGTCGGCTGGGTATCCGTGTTAGCGCAACTATTAGAATCGCACGAATCGCTTAATACAGGATACGGATTAGTGTTGTAGGTACAAGAACCGCAAGTTCCACTTGTATCGCTTTGACAGCGATAATAATTATAATATTCAGCCCAAGTAGAAGGCGTCCATTGCAAATACATACTTGGCACGCCATTACTGCAACCATAATTGGTCACGCGGAAACTGTCAAAAGCAACTGGCGCGATAGGAGTTGATGTTGACGACGAAGTATAACCACCAACCGACCAACCAATGCCCACAAAATCAACGCTGGTATTATTCCAACCATAACCGCTCATCGTATAAAATCCGCCGCCATCGCTATAATTATTTAAATACGAACCCCAATAATTTCCGCCCGTGTTCTGATGTTTTAATTTTATCCAGCCGTCCTCTCCTAAATTGATATATTTAGCCCAGCCCGAAACTTCTATATGAGCGTCATCCCAAATTTCTTCCGCGGTTTTGACGCGATTATAAATAGCCGCGTTATCAATTAACGCGTTAATATTTTCGCCGGTGCCCGGATTGCCGGAACCAATAGTGGCGCTAGATACCTGCGAAGACACGGTCATAGTAGTAGTTAATTTGGGTTCGCCGTCAATATATAAAATTGTTCCGTTAGCAACACCGCTTTGAAAAGCGCAAGCCAAATGATGCCACTTATTATCATTTAATGACACTCCCGCGCCTCGCCAAACACCGCCACCCCAATCATAAATACCAAATTCATTATCTTTTACACGTAGGCCATAGGCATTGCGTTTATCGA
>JBBTQT010000111.1:0-1394 GCA_038065575.1 Patescibacteria group bacterium | reverse complement strand
AGCGAAGCGAAGTCGGATAATTCTTAAACACGCACCCGGCGCAAAAAAATCCTTTTGGCTGAGTGTCGCCCCGATATTTGATATTATTCATTACTTTTTTCATGCCGTCCTTTTCCGAACTCAGTTCAAGTCCAATCCCCGCTCTGATGACGACAGCATCACAATGTTTGAAAATACTATCACGATAGCCGAACTGACACTCCTCATTTGTAAGCCTAACGATTTCACCGTCTTTATATGCCTCCACCCAGACAACACCATCCTTCATTTCCCTACCCATTGATCCGGCATTGCCTCGCACTGCACCGCCAACGCTCCCGGGAACACCCACTCCCCATTCAAAACCGGTCAATCCGGCTTGAATGGATTTTTGCGCTACTTCCACAAGTGTCGCCCCGGCATCGGCTTCCACGATTTGCTGACTGACGACAATTCTACGGTTTTTCATTTTCACGACAACGCCCCGAATCCCCTCATCGCCAACCAGGATATTACTACCGCCACCAAGCGCGAAATAAGACTGGCCGACGCCATCCAAAAATTTGAGCAACTCGCCAATTTTAGCGCTGTCTTCAACAATCACCAAAATATCCGCCGGTCCGCCAATTCGGAACGAGGTATGCTTGGACAACGGCTCGTTGAGCTTCACCTGGCCGTATTCCCTTAATTTTTTGTAGAAATCCTGCATAGCGTGGTGTTGGTATGCGTAGACAATTCCCCGATTATCAGCTATAATTGCGAGATGAACAGACTTGCCCACTCCCTAAAAAAAACGCCGATTGCCTATATTGCGCACGATCTGGAGCGCGCTCTTGGTTTATCCCCAAAGACCGTCGGCTATTTTATTATCTCAAATAATTCCGTATTTGCCAAGAACGCCGTCGGCGGTCGTAAAAATGTTCTTTTGATTGATTCCGAACGCCAGTTAGACACCTATGAACTGCTTGAGCGGGAAGAAACCAAAAAATTTCTTGAAAAAAATAAAATAGAGACGATTCTGGTTTTCAAGAATACTTCCCGGATTGAAAAAATCTGTTCCGACAATCACTGGAAATTATTGAATCCGAGCGCGGCTCTGGCCGGTAATGTGGAAGAAAAAATACGCGGCGCGGCCTGGCTCGGAGATTTGGAAAAACTTTTACCCCCGCACAAAATCGTTCTCGGTGAGAATCTGAAATGGAACGGAAAAAAAATCATTGCCCAATTCAATCACGCCCACACCGGCAATGGCACGATCCTAATCAAAGACGAAGCGGGCATTGAAGAAATAAGAAAAAAATTTCCGCGTCGAGAGATTAAAATTTCCAAATATATTGACGGACCGGTCTTTACCAACAACAATGTGGTGTGGGGAGAAAAAATTTTAATTGGAAATATCAGTTATCAAATTACCG
>JBBTQT010000110.1:0-6750 GCA_038065575.1 Patescibacteria group bacterium | reverse complement strand
ACCTAAAGGTATAAGTCTGGGTCTTTCACCTAAAGGTATAAGTCTGGGTCTTATCCCCTTAAGTGGAGGAAATGTCATTGCGAGGAGCCGAAGGCGACGCGGCAATCCCTTAGTTGAAGAACCGAACTATGCCAAAATGGCTAAATTGTTAAATGGTTAAATTGTTACTGATATGAAAAAACGGTCATTATTCAGGAAAAAGTACATTTTAATAGTCGCGATGTCGTTTATTTTTTTCGCGTTCGGCGGTTCTCCTGCATCGGCAAATTGTGTTCTTGATGAGAGCGGATCTGATGGTAAATGTAATGGCTATAGCGAAAATGACTGTGGTAAGGGCAGTGATTTTTCAAGTAAATATTGTGAATGGAAAGGTGTGAATCCCGGCACCTGTAATTTGAAGGATGTGGAGCAACAAAAGTCTTATTGCAATCAACATAATGACGATGAATGTGTAAAAGATGAACTTTGCAAAATTGAAGAAGTCGCGCCTCCATCCGCCACCGCCACCACTCCCGCCAAATCCGACAAAAACGCCCCAAAAATTGTCAGCCTCGTGAATCCGATCGCCGGCAATCCGGATATTCAGACGATTATCGGCAATGTGATTTTGAAAGCAATGGGAATTTTGGGCGCGCTCGCTCTTCTGGTATTCGTCTACGGCGGATTCAAGTGGCTCACCGCCGCCGGCCGCGAGGAAAGTATCAAAGAGGGGACGCAGGCAATGCTTTGGGCGGTGATTGGCATATTCATTATCTTTGGCAGTTATGCTATAATTAAGTTGATTTATACGGGGTTGGGGGTGGGTGAATTAGATAAATCCGTTAAGGAAGCAATAGTGTGGTGTAAAAACGAAAAGACCAATTTGTGCGAAGAAATGCAATTACAGGAATGTGACGCGAATCCTTATGAATCAGAGATTGAATGTACTGGAACAGTAGCTGTGGCGCCACCAAAAGAAGTATTAGGGGGGGGGTGAGGTGTGTAAAGTAAATCCCTTAATGAAGGAAGTATGCAACAGCGTGTCAATGGATAAGTGTGGTGGTTTATCAGGTTGCATCATCCTGGGATCTGTCTGCGAACCATTGGGTACGCAATGTAGTTTCCCAAAAAATATAAATGATTGTCAGAATGATTTGTCAATGAAGAAATCATGTGTCTGGGTGGGTGGTTCTACCGAATTGAAGGAAAAAACAGGTAAATGTGTGGTTAATGATTGGATGAAAGCCGCCTGTGATCTCGTAGAAGAATGCACAATAACAGAAAAATGCGCTACATTTAAGACTAACGCCGAATGCGTGTCAGACCAAGCCAATAATGTGTGCATTTGGACTTATTAACAAGAATAAGTTTAGCGATTACTCATCCTAAATTGAAGGGAGGTGAAAAACATGTATAAAATATCAAAATTCAAGAAATTATCGCTCGCCGTCGCTACATTGATGGTGGGATTGGCACTGGTGCCATCGTTGGCGTTGGCTGTTGATTGTACATCAAATAGTAGTTGTACCGTAGCGGGCGAGGTGTGTGTTGGTTATGTGGCGGCAGTTGGTACAACTCCGGAAGTGAAGGGAACATGTCTGAAGGACACCTTTGGCTTGAGTGGTATCAACAATACCGGATTGGGGAAAGCCGGTTTACTTGTCACCGCCTCCAAAATCATCAATGTCGCCCTTAGTCTGCTTGGTTTGATTGCCGTCGTCATCGTCTTGGCCGGCGGTTTCAAATGGATGACTGCCGGTGGCAACGAGGAAAAAACCACCGAAGCGCGCAAAATGATTTTCGCCGGTATTATCGGCCTCGCGATTATCTTGTCCGCCTGGTCAATCACCCTCTTTGTCTTTACTCAATTACAAAAAGCCACAGGTAGTGGAACTGTTCCTAACTCTCTGCAAGTGGATTAAGGAATATAACAATAATTTGTTTTCGCTCTTTCGACACATGTTAACATGTGATAGCGCCCGAGAGCACGCTCTCGGGAGTTATTAACTGTAAACGACGCGCAATTGCGGAAGCAATTGCGAATTACGAATTAAAAATTAAAGCGTGTTAGTGTATCTGTCATTCCTGCGAAGGCAGGAATCCAGAAAAGTTGGTCTGATTTTTATTAAATGATTCTGGATTCCTGCCTTCGCAGGAATGACAGAACAACAAAACAATTTAATCATTTAACCATTTAACAATATCAGCTATGCCCAAATTAAAAACCGGCCTTTTTCTAATCTCGTTGTTAGCTTTAACCCAGTTCGCTCTCTCCGCCCCCGTATTCGCCGAAACCATTTGCGGCGTCAACCCCAACGACCCGCTCGGCCTGGATTGCGCGGCCGCCACCGGGCTCACGGCACAAGATCCGCGAATTGTCGCGTCCAAAATAATCAATGTCGTTCTGGGTCTTCTCGGCATAATCGCCACCGTGCTGATTTTCTATGCCGGTTTTCTCTGGATGACCTCGGCCGGCGAGGAGGAAAAGGCGGAGAAGGCCAGAAACATTATTTATGGCGCGGTGATCGGCCTTATCATCATTTTGAGCGCATTTACCATTTCAGCCTTTGTCATTAACAATTTGACGGATGTGACGCAGGTTACCTAAATTACCAGCCGGTATGCGGAAATCAAGGGTAAAATTATTTCTACTGACACTCGCTTTTCTCGTAGCTTTTTTTGGCGCGCAAATCGCTCTGGCCGGGGATTTCGGCGGCTTGGAAACCACCGCCGGCGCCGCTCATTTGACCGGAATCAAGAGCGTCCAGTCGTTCATCGGCAATATCGTCGGCGCGGTTCTTTCTCTGATATCCGTGGTTTTTTTTATGTTTATGCTTTTTGCCGGCATCCGCTGGATGACCGCGCGCGGCAACGAAGAGGCGGAGAAGAAAGCCCGGGATACCATTTTTGGCGGCGCGATCGGTATGATTATCGTTATGTCCGCCTACGCTCTCACCAATTTGGTATTCAACGCGGCCACGCAGGGTGGGACTTTGAGTGGTGGGGCGGGTGGCACGACCGGTGGAACGACGGGTGGCACGGCAAATAATCCGACGGCAACTGCCGGAGAATGGTGTCTTACTATGGAAAATAAGTGTGTAAAAATTACCAAGCCAGATGTCTGCGTGGGTAATTTATTTGATTCCGAAACAAATTGCAAAAAAGATCCTAACCATGGCAAGGCAAAAGAAGCGGGGGTAAGTTCATTGTTGCCGACGGCGGTGCAGTGGTGTGTTTTGGGCGATACTAAACCCGGAGTGTATGTCTGTTTTGATTCCAGCTCTACTCAAAATTGTAAGGATAAACAGAGATTTACAGATGAAGGTACTGCCAAAGGCAAAGCTGAATGTGAAAAGTACGCGCAGGCTACTTATGGTTTGGATAATACAAAGCCTTGTGTCAATGATTTACAATGTAAAAGTAATGACTGTGCAGTTTTTCCCACTGACCCGACTCAAAAAATGTGCATTTAGCGCCTGGAATTTTATGAATAAAAATGGAATAATTGCAGGAATAACAATAATCGTGAATTTTTTGTTTGCTTCCATCGCCAAAGCCGACAAATACGGCATTGACCAAACCGCGACTGATGCCGGACTTCCCATGACCGCTAGTCTGCCGGGCGCGCTTAGCGATGTGCTGGCGGTGGCGATGTCTATGATTTCCGTGGTTTTTTTTATTATCGTGCTCTACGCCGGCATCCGTTGGATGGTCGCTCGCGGCGATGAAGACAAGGCGGAGAAATCCAAGGAAACCATTATCGGCGCGGTTATCGGGATAGTGATCATTATGCTGTCATACGCCCTTACCACTTTTGTTTTCAAGGGGGCGACGGGTGGGACGATTCTGCCGGTGGCTGATACTGATAATAATGGAAAATTTTGTGTAATGTCGGATAAACCCACGGTCTGCACGGAAATAAATGGGGATTCTAAAAATTGTTTGCCGTCTATTCCAATATCGCCTACCGAGGCCGAATGTACTTCAGCTTTGAATGTCGTACCACCATCTGGAGAGGAAGGTCCGCCCATTCTTCCCAAAAAATGTATGCCGTCAAGATCACAGGGGTCATTTGATGAGATTTTACAACTTACTCTTTGTGACTATGTAGTCAAGGATTCCTTACCCATTACGATCGAAAATGATTGCAGTAATGGCAAAACTGATGATGGTTTCCAATTGTGTCAATATAATTTTAATGGATTTAATGGCAAACATTGCCTTATTAGTGCCGGTGTAGATTTTAAGGCGGTATGTAATCCACTTGACGAAAATGCCTGCAAAGGAGCATTTGATACTGGATATGTTTATAGTCTAAAATCTAGTCAGTATGGGAGTATAGCCAATGCCTGTAAATGGGAATAGTCAATATTTTGTATGAAGAAACAAAAGAAAATAATTATCGGTGGCATCTTTTTTTCACTATTGATGGTATTGCTGAATTCTGTCGTCGCCAAAGCCGACGAATACGGTCTGGACCTCGCCGCGGGCGTTGCCGAATTGCCCAAAGTGTCCAATCTTCCCGCCTATATCGGCGGCGCCATCGGCGTTTTTCTTTCAATCATCTCGGCGATTTTTTTCGTTCTTACTCTCTACGCCGGCATCCGCTGGATGATCGCGCGCGGCAACGAGGAGGAGGAAACCAAAGCCAAGGATACCATTATCGGGGCGACAATCGGCATGGTGATTGTTATGGCCTCGTTCGCCTTGACTAATTTCATTTTCAAGGGCACGAGGGGAATACCTCCGGAAAAAAGCGATCTGCCGTCGCCGGCCGTGCCCAGCGTTATGTATTGCCTGACGGAAGACGCGGCCACAAATCAGTTGAATTGCATTGCCGGCGGCGGTAGTCCGTGCGACGGAACATCGTATCCTACTCTGAACGAGTGCAATGCGGAGATAATATATTGTGTAAAGGTGAATTATGAAGGCACAGTTAAGGTTTGCGTCAAGAGAAATGGAAACGAGGATTTTTGTTCAGACAAATATCCCGACGACTATGGCGGCCTGGCCGCCTGCGAAGCGGACAATCCACCACCACAACCGGCGCCATAATCATTTAGTGATTTTTGAATAATTATGCCAAAAATAAACAAAAAAATTCTCCGCGGAACACTGGCGATTTTGTTTATTTTCCAATTGTTTTTTTCCTTGCCCACGCACGCCAAAAAAAGCCTGAATGATGCCGCCGGCAACCTCAGCGCGGTGGTCGCTCCGACCGGAATATCCGAAGGCAATGTAAATTCTTACCTCGCCAATCTGATCGCCGCCGCGCTCGTGGCCGTCGGACTACTTTTTTTCGTTCTGATGGTGTATGCTGGAGTGAGATGGTTTTCCAGTCGCGGCGAGGAAGAATATGTGAATAAGGCTCGGAATACCATGGTCGGATCAGTCATCGGCATGGTGATCGTCGCCTCGGCCTACGCCCTGTCCACTTTTGTAATCAGCCGCGTTTCCACTCCGGACTTCGGCGGATATTCCGGTCTGCCGGATGCCGGAGGTATTACGCAGCCGGGCGAGGGACAAGTTTGTTGTATCGTGCCCGCCACTAGCAATATCGGCTCGCCCTACACCGCGAGCCTCCGTAGCACTCAACAGTGCTGGCAGTTCGCAGTGGAAGCCTATCCGACTTCCGGCGCGACACCCGAAGATACTTTCAAAAAAGCCGGTGAAAAAAGAGGTGATGGTTGGGAAATGTACGAGACGGTCAAATCCCTCGACAAATGTTTGGAGATTTTCCAATGCTGGGATGAAGTGCACCTGGAGGCTGGGTTTCAGAAATGCCTTAGTGAAATTAAGTAGATCCACGCATTTTCTGTCATCCCCGACCGGGATCGGGGATCCACGATCCAATTCTTATCAAAATAGCCACATTTTTAATCTTGGTTTCTGGATTCCCGCCTTCGCGGGAATGACATCGACGGAAAATGTGTAAGTCCTATCTTAATTCGTAATTCAGGAAGTCTATGGTCAAATTGAAAAAACTTACTGTCGCCACGATCACCCTTAGTCTGCTCACCCTCGCTTTTCTGTCCTCCGGCAACGCGCTGGCGCAGGGAATCGGCGGGGCGCAGGGCAATTTGGACGCCATCACCGCCAAAAGCGGCGCGCAGACCGGAGAATTGAGTACGCTTATCGGCAACATCATCAATGTTGTCTTGAGCCTAGTGGGGATAATTTTCTTGATTTTGATGGTTTACGCCGGCGTGCTTTGGATGACCTCGCGCGGTGAAGAAGAACAGATCGGCCGGGCGCATAAAATAATTTATTCCTCTTTAATCGGGCTGGTCATTACCGTCGCGGCTTATGCCATTACCGTATTTGTCACCGGAAAATTTGAAAAGTAGTGGGGGAGAGGCGTCATTCTAACAATTTAACAATCTGTCAATCTAGCAGTATATGAAAAAAATCCTGTTTATCGTCTTCGGACTGGTATACGCGACGGCGCTAACATTTCCGGTGCAGGCCATCAACTTAGGCAGTGATGTTGCCAAAGAGGCCGCCACCAAAGCCGGTTATGCCGCGGACACCAATCAAAATACTTTGGCGCAAATTATCGGCCGGATTGTCAAAGCGGTTTTGACTTTAACCGGCGTGATGTTCACCGCCCTCATCGTCTGGGCCGGAAATATGTGGATGGGAGCGCGTGGCGAGCAAGAGCCGATTGAAAAAGCCAAGAAAATGATCCAGGCGGCCGCTTTCGGCCTGATAATCACGCTCGCGGCCTATACCATTTCCAATTTCGCGGTCAATGCCATTTTGGAAAGGGCC
>JBBTQT010000109.1:0-1145 GCA_038065575.1 Patescibacteria group bacterium | reverse complement strand
AAGCCTCTTTCGCCACTTCGGTCCCTATATTGCCCATAGCCACCCCAAGATCAGCGGCGACCAAAGACGGCGCGTCGTTCACCCCGTCTCCGGTCATTGCCACTACTTCTCCGCGAGTGCGATACGCGCCGATAATTCTCATCTTGTGTTCAGGGCTCACTCGGGCAAACACCGACACGGTCTTCAGTCTTTCCGATAACTCCGAGTCGGACATTCCGTCAATTTCCAGCCCGGTAAGCACTTCGTCGTTTTCGCGCCAGATTCCTATTTCCTTGGCTATGGCTTGGGCGGTTATCTTATGATCGCCTGTAATCATCACCACTTTTACTCCGGCGGATTCCGCTTTTTTTATAGCAGATGCCGCTTCCGGTCTTGTCGCGTCTCTCATGCCGTAGAGACCGACAAAAGCGAGATTTTTTATATTCTCAGGCTTAAGAATCTTGCCGAAGTCCGGATCTATGGCGAAAGCGACTACGCGCAATCCGTCCCGCGACATTTGATGAAAAACGGACTCAAGATTTTCACGATCTGCCGGCGCCAGCCCTTTTCGTTTGCCGTTCAGCCAAACCATCTCTGATAATTCCAAAATGACTTCGGGCGCGCCGACGGCAGTCAAGAAATTCTTGCCGTCCGCCACGTGAAGCATAGTGTGATATTTAAGCCGATAGTCAAATGGAATTTCCCCCAAAACCGCGGATTCTCGCTCAAGGTCTTCTTTATGGAAACCGAGCTTTTGAGAAAGGACGAGCATAGCCGCTTCGGTTGGATCTCCAGTGATGCGAAATCGTTTGTCCTCCTCCGAATACATAACCCGCGCGTTGGCGCAAAAAGCGGCGATCTTTCCGGCAAATAATAGTTCAGGATGATTTTCGGCGTCAATAACGCGGCCATCCAAGCTGATATTGCCGACCGGTTCATACCCCGCGCCACCGACATCAAACATATTTCCTTCCGCGTACACTCTCTGAATCACCAGCTCATTTTTGGTGATTGTGCCTGTTTTATCAACGGCAATAATGCTGACTTGCCCCAAAGCCTCGACTGCCTGCAGTTTTTTTATGAGAGCGTTGCGTTTGCTCATGCGCCAGACGCCCATAGCGAGAACAAGGGTCACGACAATCGGAAGCCCTTCCGGCACTATTGAT
>JBBTQT010000108.1:0-16078 GCA_038065575.1 Patescibacteria group bacterium | reverse complement strand
TGCTGATTATTTGCTTGAATATGTGAAAACAACGGTGGAAAGATACAAGAATCATCCGGCGTTGGAATTATGGCAGGTGGAAAACGAACCGTTCATCAACTTCAAATTCGGCGACTGTCGGAATTATGATGAGAGCCTGGTGGACGATGAAATTAAATTGGTTAGGTCTCTTGATCCGGCGCATAAAATTATTGTCACCGACAGCGGCGAATTGAGTTTTTGGTATCGGGCCGCCAAGGCCGGCGATTTGTTTGGCACGACCATGTATCGGGTGGTGCGTTCGCCCGGCGGACGGATTATCAATTATGATTGGTTGCCGGCCTATTTTTATCGTCTGAAAGCGCGGTTGGTCGGGCGCGATCCGAAGGAAGTCTACATCGCCGAATTGCAAGCGGAGCCGTGGTTTGGCGCGGCCACCGGAATTTCTACGGCGCCGATTGCGACCCAAGAAGAAACCATGAATCCGGACCGCTTAAAAAAACATTTTGATTACGCCCGCCGAACCGGCTTCCCGCGCGCCTATTTGTGGGGCGTGGAGTGGTGGTATTATATGAAGGAAAAAAATAATGATGGAAGATACTGGGAAATGGTGAAAGAGGAGATAATTACAAATTAAAAATTACGAATTACGAATTGTGTTCGTAGTGAGTACTGTCATTCCGACCGGAGCGAAGCGAAGTGGAGGAATCCCCCGGTTAGAGAAATAAAACAGGGGATCTCTCCACTTCTCTCCTTTCAGTCGCTTCGGTCGAGATGACATACTTCGTATTCGTAATTTGTAATTTTTAATTATTAATTAATCACCATGAACATCGCCGAACACAATGGCATTTTCCATAAGCAAATTTCGCTTTTTGAAGCGGTCGCTTTGATTTTATCCGGCACAATCGGCGCCGGCATTTTGAGTATTCCTTACGCGGTGGCTAAATCCGGGCTTTTGATCGGTATTATTTATATCATCGGCCTCGGGATTTTGATGATCAGCCTGAACACCATGTTGGGCTTTATCGCCGTGAATACCGCTCATCAGTATCAGTTGCCCGGACTCGCGAAAGTTTATTTGGGCAAGTACGCCGGCTATATTATGTCCGCCATCAGTTATTTGATGTTTTTCAGCGTTCTCGTGGTTTTTATCATCGGCGAGGGCAACGCGCTTTCGGCCTTGTTCGGGGGATCGGAATTTTATTGGAGTATAATATTTTTTCTTTTCGCGTCTATCTTTACCATATTCGGTTTGAGAACCGTCAAAGTCGCGGAATTATTTTTGATGTTCGGCATTTTGTTTGTGGTGGTGATTTTGTCATTTATCGCCTGGCCGCAAACTGAATTGGCGCATTATTCCGGCGTCAATCTCCAATTTTTGGCTTTACCTTACGGCGTGATTTTGTTCGCTTTCTACGGCGCGGCTTCCATTCCGGAAGCGTACAGCCTGCTCAAAAATCGAGAAACTGATTTCAAACGCGCCATCCGCATTGCCGGAGCGATCGTCATCCTTGTTTATTTATTATTCACGCTTCTCGCGCTCGGTGTAACGGGGGAGGGCACCACGGAAATCGCCACCATCGGTCTCGGCGCGAAACTTGGCCGGAGCGTCAATATCTTCGGCAATATCTTCGCGGCCCTCATTATGGGCACAAGTTTTCTCATGTCCGGCATCTCGCTTCGCGATTCGTTGAGCTGGGATTATTCTGTCAAGCCTTGGCTCGCCACCACCGCTGTCTGCGTTTTGCCAATCAGCATTTTTTTGTTGGGAATGAGGGAATTTATCGGCTTGATTGATATTATCGGTGGGGTATTCGTGAGCGCGGAATTGCTCATGATCATCTTGATTTATTTCAAAGTAAGGAAGAAAATCGGGTTGAAAGGCAAACGGATGATGGTTTCGCTTTGGCTTATCTCACTCTTCATAGTCGCTCTCGCGATTGGGACGATTTACAGTATAATAAAGATAATTTAGCGACATGACCGATTAATTTTTTATGGCATAATCCATTAGTACAAAAACATGAACCGATTTCAAAGGAAATTTTACAAAAAGTCAAAGATGAATTAATCAGTCATCTAGTTTGACAAACACCGCATTTTTGTCTATTCTTAATACATTAATTCCAAGAAAATGGTGTTCGTTGTCGGCCGGTGGCATCTTGACTAGGTTTAGCCAAGATTACTATCCGACAATGTCCGTCTCGGCCCCACGGCTTGAGCTTCCATCTTCTTAAATCGCTTGCCCTGGCAAAAGCGATTATTTATAGCCAGTATGGCGGGAAACTATATTTTTACATCGGAGTCGGTTACCGAAGGTCATCCGGATAAGATTTGCGACCAAATTTCCGACGCGGTGCTGGATGCTTTGCTCGCGCAAGATCCGAATTCGCGCGTGGCTGTGGAATGTTTCACCACCACCGGTCTCGTGATTGTTGGTGGCGAAGTGACGACCACCGGTTATGTGGATGTGCAGAAAATCACCCGAGAAGTATTGGAAGGGATCGGCTACACTGATCCGGCCTTTGGCATAGACAATGAACATGCCGGGGTTTTGGTTTCCATCCACGGTCAGTCGCCGGATATTTCTCAAGGAGTGACCAAGCCGAGCGCCGAAGAACAGGGAGCCGGGGATCAGGGGCTGATGTTCGGCTACGCTTCCACGGAAACGCCGGAACTTATGCCCTTGCCGATTTCATTGGCGCACCAATTGGCGAGACGGCTGGCGGAAGTAAGAAAAAATGGCGTTTTGAAATATCTGCGTCCGGATGGAAAAACACAGGTGGCGGTGGAATATGTGGACGGGAAACCAACCCGTTTACGCAATGTAGTGGTGGCGGCTCAACATGATGAAGATGTAAGTCTGGAACAATTACGAGCGGATATTTTGGAACAGGTAATTCGTCCGGTTTGCGTCAAATATATTGATGCCGAGACGCAATTTTTTATCAACATGACCGGCCGGTTTGTTATCGGTGGCCCGCATGGCGACACTGGCCTCACCGGTCGCAAAATTATTGTGGATACCTATGGCGGCATGGGTCGGCACGGTGGCGGTTGTTTTTCCGGCAAAGATCCATCAAAAGTGGATCGTTCTGGCGCCTACATGGCGCGCTATGTAGCCAAAAATGTGATTGCCGCCGGGCTGGCGGAGAGGTGCGAACTGCAGGTTTCTTATGTGATCGGCCGCGCCGAACCGACCAGCGTACATATTGATACTTTCGGAACCGGCAAAGTAAGTAATGAAAAATTAATAGAAGCGATAAATTCCACCTTTGATTTCCGTCCCGGAAAAATTATTGAATATTTTGATTTGTTGCGTCCGATTTATCGCGCCACCGCCGCTTACGGCCATTTCGGCCGACCGGAATTTCCTTGGGAAAAAACCGACAAGGTCGAGGAATTGAAAAGCAAAGTGGGCTAAATTGGCTTGATCCAAGGAAAATAAATCCATTGAAGCCGGCGCCGAGCCGGTTTTTGGTTGTGCTCTGATTAAGGCTTTCACGGTTGTCATCCCCGCGAAGGCGGGGATCCACGAACACCCATGACAAATAGTCCGTTCGTCTGGATTCCCCCGACTTAGTCGGGGGAATGACAAAAAAAGGTGGAAGATATCCACTGCTATTTTTTTACTGTAAGTGGTATAATTACCTCAAATTGTCAGTCTGCGGTGGTCGCGCTTTGCTTTTTTCAGCCAATGCTGTACAATATAATTGTCATTTAACTTCGTCGTTTATTTTTAATTTATTCTTTATGAAGAATAAAATGTGCGTTGTGCACAAGGTGGCCGCGGTCTTGTGTCTCGTCGGCGGTCTGAACTGGGGTTTGGTTGGAGCCTTTGAATTCAACCTGGTGGAATACTTGCTCGGAAATTGGGCGGCGGTGGAACGCACGGTTTATGTTTTGGTCGGATTGTCGGCCGTGGCGATGTTGTTTTCCTGTCATTGCAAGAAATGCGGTGGCGGAGGCGCCTGCGCTTGCGGCGGAGACAAGGGTGGAAACAAAGACAAAAGTTGCTGCGCTTAATGAATATCTGTCAGACAAAAACCTTCCGACATCCGGGAGGTTTTTAGTTGAAAAAAATCGGGAATTGTGCTAAAGTACGCTTACAAATTTATGATATATCCATTGATATGAACACATCCGGAAATGCTACCGTGGCCGTTTTGGGAGCCGGCAGTTTTGGCACGGTTTTCGCGAAGATTTTGGCGGAAAACGGGCACAGCGTGCGCCTTTGGAATTGGGCCGGAGACCCCGGCGTTTTAGCCGAGATTGAAAAAAATCATACTAACAAAAAGTATTTGCCCGGCGTAAAATTGCCGAAGAAAATTATTCCCGAGGGAGATCTGCGAAAAGCCGTTGCCGGCGCGGAAGCGGTATTTTTCGCGGTGCCGAGTAACGTGGTGGCGCGAGTAGCCGATGATGCTTCGCCTTTTTTGGAAAAAAATACCATCATTGTTGATATTTGCAAAGGTCTGATTCCCGATTCGTTGGAATTGGTGTCGGCTTGCATGGTGAAACGGGTAGACTTCGCCCGCGCCAAGAGTATCGTCGCGATCGCCGGACCGGCCATCGCCAAACAGTTGGCAACCAAAAAATTTACGGCTATGAATATCGCCGGCAAAAGTCGAGCTAATGTGGAGAGAGTGCGCGCCTTGGTGGAAAACGAATATGTCCGATTGATTTATTGTCCGGATATTGTCGGTCTGGAAATCGGCGGCGTTGGCAAAAATGTTTACGCGATCGTGCTCGGGCTTGCCGATGGCGTTGGCTTGGATCTGAACGCCAAAGCGGTTTTACTTACGGTGGCGATGAAGGAAATTTCCAATTTGGTCAAGGCTATGGGAGGAAAAAAAGAAACCGCTTATGATTTGGCCGGATTCGGCGATTTGATTGGCACGGCTTTTTCACCGGACAGTCGCAACCGCAGATTTGGCGAATACCTTGGGAAAGGAATCGGCAAGGAAAAAGCCTTGACCAAAGTCGGTCAAGTCGTGGAAGGAGTATCAGCTACCGATTGCTTTATCGCTCTGGCCGAAAAACAGCGCGTTCAAGTTCCATTGGCGAGAATGACGCGAGAGGCAATGGCCGGAAATCGTGGTATAAAAGAAATTATCATGGAATTTTTGCGAAAGTTGTAAGGTTATATGGATCAAAAACAGGTATTCAAAATCGTTTATCAGGTTTCAGAGGAATTGAAAATGCCGGCTTATGTTGTCGGCGGTTTGGTGCGCGACGAAATCATGGGCCGAAAAAAAGAAATTAAAGATATTGATTTTGTTATTGTCGGGAGTGGCCTCCAATTCGCCAAAAAGTTTGACGAGATAATGGCGACCGCGGGGAGTTTGGTGGAATTTCCGGATTTTGACACCGCCCGCTATGTGTTTCCGGATTTGGAAGTGGAATTTGCCGGCGCCCGATCCGAAGCCTATAAAATCGATTCCCGAAAACCGCAAGTGGCGGCCGCCTCGCTCGCAACGGACTTGAAGCGACGCGATTTTACGGTGAACGCCATGGCGCGGGCGGTTTTGAAAAGCGGTCTCAGTAAAATTTTAATTGATCCTTTCGGCGGGCTGAAGGATATTGAAAATAAAATTTTGCGTACTCCGCTTGATCCGAACACCACTTTTTCCGAAGATCCATTGCGGATGATGCGCGCGGCCAGGTTCGCGGCGCAACTGGATTTCAAAATTGAATCGGAGGCCTATCAGGCGATCGTGAACAATAAAAATCGCTTAAAAATAATTTCCGCGGAACGGATTCAGGAAGAATTATTGAAATTATTGGCCGCTCCGTTGCCGAGCGTCGGGCTTTATATTTTGCACGAAAGCGGGTTGGTTGATGAATTTATGCCGGAGGTGAGCGCGTTGAAATGTGTGGAAGACGCGTTCGGTCATAAGCACAAGGACAATTTATGGCACACTTTTCAAGTGGTGGACAACATCGCGAAATACAGTGACAAAACGATTTTGCGTTTGGCCGGGCTCCTCCATGATATCGCCAAGCCCGGGACAAAAAAATATGTTCCCGGCCGCGGCTGGACTTTTGACATGCACGAGCATCTGGGAAAGAAAATGGCGCGCGCGATTTGTCGGCGTCTGCGCGTAAGCAATGATATAACCGAATATGTCGCCAAGTTGGTGCGCTGGCATCTTTATCCGATTGCCATCATGGATGAAGGCGTAACTGACGCTCCCGTTCGTCGCTTGGTTGTCAATCTAACCGATGATTTGCCCGACATGCTGATCCTCTGTCGCGCCGATATAACGACCGGCAATCCAAACAAAAAAGAAAAGCGGTTAAGAAATTATGACGCCCTGGAAAAAAGAATTGAAGAAGTCTTGGAAAAAGACAAACTGCGCGCTTTTCAATCGCCGTTGCGTGGCGAGGAAATAATTGAATTGACCGGCTTGAAACCCGGGCCAACGGTCGGCAAAATAAAAAAAGTCTTGGAAGAAGCGATATTGGATGGTGTAATCCCGAACGAGTATGAGGCGGTCAAGGAATATTTTTTGGAGATAAAAGACCGGTTTTTGGCCGGAGCGGGGGAGTGGGAGAAGAAATCAAACAAAAAAAATGTCCTCCCCACTTATCGGCAATTTTTGGATGAATTGATAAATTCCTTGCAAAATCGGAATGATGTTGTTTTTGAGAAAGTCGGCGTTTTGAAGTATCTTACAAAGAGTGGCGAGAAATATTATGATTATTGCAAAATTTCTTCCGCGAACATAACCGAAAGCGACAAAATTCTTTTGATCCGCGCCGGCATTCACGGCGACGAAACACCGGGGCCATTCGCGATTATGGAGCGAGTGAGTGAGATTTTTGATTACGCTCATGGGCGCGGCGTAAAATTGATTGTTTTCCCGCTGGATAATCCGTCCGGTTTTGAAGCCGGCACCCGATACAACATTGAAGGGGATAGTGGCGATGCCGGAAACAATGATTTTTTGCGCTACATTTTAGCCGATGGTTCAATAACGGATGATTTGGGTGTCGGTTCGGATTTCAAAGAATGGAAATGGTCAAGCGATCCGGCTCTCGGCGTCAAATTACCGGCGGAAACGGCGGCGCTCCATCTCGAACTGAAAAAATTGCCTCTCAATCAAATTGTCGGCGTTTTGGATCTGCACGCGGACAATTTTATTAACGCCCCTTATTTTTATCAATATGGATTCGGCGACACCGGCGTTTACCGTGATATCGTCCGAAAAATTCACGCCGTCATTCCGGTTCTTGCCAATGAGTATATTGACTCCGGATATCTAAATAAGCCGGATTATCGTCCGGAACAAATTAAAGACGGCGAAATCGTGGAGGATCCGTTCGCTCCGAAGAGCGATGCCGATGGATTCATTCGGCGGCACGACGGCACTTTGCCGGATTTATTTTATCGCTTGGGCGCGAAATATTGCATTACGGTGGAAGTTACCGGCGATGTGGATCGAAATTTGGCGGAAGAAGCCAATCTGGGTTGGATCAAGGGGTTGATTGACCTCGTCGCGCGCGGATAGTCTTGCTTGATTCCCCGAATTTTGGTATAGTGATAGCACTATGTTTGGAACAATTTGGCACGATTTTCTCTATCAGCCGTTGTTTAATGTCTTGATTTGGTTTTATAATAACTGGGCGAATCAAAATTTCGGCTGGGCAGTGGTTTACCTCACTATCGCGATTCGTTTGGTTCTTCTGCCATTTACAGTCGTCACCGAAAAATCGCGTCTGAAAAATGAAGAATTGTACGAAGATGTCAAACGGGTAGACAATGAGTTCAAGAAAGACCAGATATTGAAGAAAGAAGAAATCCGGAAAATTTTGAAGAAAAGAAAAGTCCATCCTTGGGCAAAATCCATTGTCCTCGGCGCGCAGTTGTTGGCCTTGATTCTCTTGTATCAGGTCTTTTTGCGGGGCATTACTGGAGAAAAAATCGCCAAAATACTTTATTTGGGAGTGGATTTCCCCGGCAAGATCAACACGATTTTCTTTGGTTTTGATCTGGCTGCCACTCGTGATTATCTTTGGTCCGGAGCGGTGGCGATTTGGCTCGGTTTGGAAATTTATCTCGGTTTGCGCAAAAGAAAAGCGCAGATGGCCGACCTGGTTTATTTTATTTTTTTTCCGGCTTTCATCTTCATCGCGCTTTGGTGGTTGCCGATGGTAAAGTCCTTGTTCATCTTGACATCAATGAGTTTTTCCGTTATCCTTCATCAGTTTATGAAGCTGTTGTATCTGGGTTCCAAAATTAAAAAATCGCTTTAATCCGACTAATTAAAATACTTTTATGTCCGCAGAATCCTTGGATAAATTGATGTATTCCTTCGTAATGGAGGATGTGTTGAAAGGCTTGTTTATTTATGTTCCGCCGGGATATGTGGCCTGCGTGTACGACCTCGGCCGAGGAGTATTGAAGAAGGTTCTAACACCGGGATTGCATTTCAAAATTCCTTTTTGGCAGAAAGCGAAATTGTTTAATACCCAGACATTGGAGTACAGCATCAGCCGCGAGTTCAATCCCCAGAACGAAAAAGCAATGGGCGATGTGCCGATCGCCGCGGTTTGCGCTGACGGCAAGAGAGTGGTCGTGGAGGGGACGATTCTCCTCCGTCTTGACATCCACCAAATTCCGCATATCTGGCAGACGATCGGCGAGGATTTTGTGGCGAAAATCATCCGACCGACCGTTCGCAGTCGTATTCGGATGGTGGCCAGTCGGTTTGAAGCGGGCGAAGTGATCGGCGCCAAGCGGGATTCGGTGGAAACGGAATTGAAAAATGAATTGGAGCGGATATTCTACCCGCGCGGAATTTATGTGGAGACCATTCTTTTGAGCGATGTGTCCATTCTGCCGGATGCGGTCGGTCCGAAAGCGAAAATCGCGGTAGATTAAAAAAGAAATACTAAAAAATTCCCTTTCTCGGGGAATTTTTTTAAGAGTGGATGTGTTTGCCCGCCCGTGTTCGTCGCTGGTGGTACAAACACGGGGGGCTCTCCTTGTGGATCTTCACCCGCCGCCATGTTAGTAATTCCGTCGGAAATTGCCGGATGTTATCCCCATTTGACAAATTTTGTCTGAATTGCTATATTATCACTCATACTATGCGAGTGCTAAAAGGCAACAAAAAATTTTGCTAAAATAAGGCAAAATATGGAAGCAAGGAAGGAAAATTTATTGAATTTAATCATTGAGGACTATATCAAAACCGCCGAACCGGTCGGTTCTAAATTTTTGGTGCGGAATTATCGGTTGGAATTCAGCGACGCCACCATCCGCAATGAAATGCGGGAATTGGAAGAAGAAGGTTTCCTTACCCATCCCCACCCCTCGGCCGGAAGAATTCCGACCGAACAAGGGTATAAGTATTATGTGGAGCATCTTCCGAAAGCGGCCAATATCGGAAAGAAAACCAGGGATGAAATTAACGACATCATCGCGGCGGAGAATGACTCGGTCGCAGCCAGAAAAAATGTCGCCAAATTCATTTCCGATTATTTAAATACTTCGGTCATAGTCGCTTATGATGACAACAATGTTTATTACACCGGCATCGCCAATTTGTTTTCTCAACCGGAATTTAGCGAGACGGCTTTGACGGTGAATATGTCCGCGATGCTTGATCAATGCGAGGAAGTGATTGAAAAAGTATTTGAATTGGTACTCGGCAACGAGTCGGTGGCGCTGATCGGTCGGGATAATCCGCTCGGCGGTTTCGGCAGTATTATCGGCGTACGGGTTGGTGATGACGGCTTATTCATTATCTTGGGGCCGATGCGGATGGATTATGCCAAGAGCAAAAATATTTTAGAATATCTGGTAAAAATTATTTAATTTAATCGAGAGTGGTTATGGACGATCAAAATGTCAAAAAAGCGAACGATGATCAGAGTGGGGTATCGGACGATTCGGAAAATGATGAGAGATCCGGCGATCAAGCCGACAGTGGAAATGAATCAGTCTCGCCCGGCGTCGCGAATTGCGAGAATTGCTCCGGTTTGAAAGCCAACGCGGAAGAATATAAATCCGGCTGGCAGAGAGCGTTGGCCGATTACAGTAATTTGAAAAATGAGACGGCCAAAGAAAAAGCCGATTGGGCGGTCTGGAGCGAGGAGCGGATTCTCTCGGAATTCATTCCGGTTTACGACAATTTCAAGAAGGCTTTCGTGGCGCGACCGGCCGATACCGGCAAAGAACAGGAAAATTGGGCGATTGGCATTAAATATATAATGAAACAATTCGGCGACATTTTGCGGATTCATCAAGTGGAAGAAATAAAAACTGTCGGCGAAAAATTTAATCCTGTCTTTCACGAAGCGCTGGGAGAAGAGGAAAGCGACGACGAGGAGGGAGTGATTGTGAAAGAGATTGATGGCGGGTATACGCTCAAAGGAAAAGTTTTGAAAGTGGCGAAGGTGATATTGGCGAAGGGAATCGTGGCAAAGTAACGTCATTTTATTTATTTAACATCGACCCCGTATGCAGAACTCTAAATTTTATTCATTGATTACCGGCTTGTTTGTCACCAGCCTCGTAATTTCCAACATTATCGCGGTGAAAATCGGCGCGTTCGGCGGTTATTTTTTGCCGGTTGCCGTCATTCTTTTTCCAATTACTTATATTATCGGCGATGTTCTAACCGAGGTATATGGTTTTGTCGCCACTCGGCGGGTTATTTGGATCGGATTTTTTTGCAATTTGCTCGCGGTCGCGGCCATTTACGCCGCCATCAAAATTCCGGCCGCGCCGTTCTTCGCCAATCAAACCGCTTTTGAAAATATCTTGGGTTTCGCGCCCCGATTGCTCGCGGCTTCATTTGTCGCTTATCTCATCGGCCAATTCGCCAATTCAATGGTGTTATCAAAAATGAAAGTCAAGACGGCGGGCAAGCATTTGTGGATGAGAACTATCGCCTCCACGATTGTGGGTGAGGGTTTGGATTCTCTGATATTCATTACAATCGCTTTTACCGGAGTGATGCCAGGCGCGGTAATCGGCGGATTGATTTTAACGCAATGGATTTTCAAAGTTTTATTTGAAGCGGTTTTGACGCCGGTAACTTATGCGGTCGTAAAATACTTGAAGAAAAAAGAAGCGATTGATGTCTACGACACTGATTCCGGTTTCAAACCATTTTCTATTTCCTGATATGCCTACCTCAAAACAAGATTTGACCGGCTTGTCAAAATTAGGAAAAAGCGATTCAAAACCGATTCGTCAGCTGGAAGTTTTTCCCAATCACGCGCCCGGCGAAATTGAAGTGGAATTGTTTTGCACGGAATTTACCTGTCGCTGTCCCTTGACCAACCAGCCGGATTACGCGGAAATTAGAATAATCTATGTTCCAAATAAATTTGTTGTGGAATCAAAATCATTGAAGTTGTACTTGGAAACTTTTCGCGAGGTCGGAGTATTTCACGAGCATTTGGCAGTGGACATCGGGCGTGATTTCATGAAATTCGTTAAACCGAAAAAGTGCGAAGTGGAAGTAATGTTCAATTCGCGCGGCGGGATCGCCATCAGGGCAAAATGGACATCGGCTTGACAATTTAATCATGTAGCGGCATTTCATGTCCATTCTGTTTATTTCATACCCACTGGGATCCTTCGACTTCGCTTCGCTCCGCTCAGGATGACGCATCAACAACATTTCAACCATTTAACAATTTAACAATAATATATAAATGTATGGCAAAGATACTGGGAATCGATCTCGGCACAACCAATTCATGCGTTTCCATTACCGAAGGCGGACAGCCCAGGGTTCTGGAAAATAAGGAAGGGCATCGCACCACTCCGTCGGTCATCGCCATGTCCAAAACCGGAGAAATTTTGGTCGGGCAATTGGCCAAAAGACAGGCCGTCACCAATCCGAAAAATACTTTGTATTCCATCAAGCGATTGATCGGCCGGCGCTACAGTGATCCGGAAGTTGCCTTGGTGAAAAAACACATTCCTTTTGAAGTTTCGGGCGACGGCGAGAAAATAATGGTGAAGATGGGGGACAAAAATTATTCGCCGCAAGAAATCAGCGCCATGGTTCTCCGCAAATTGAAAGAAGACGCGGAAGCGAAACTGGGCGAAAAAATCACTCAAGCGGTAATCACCGTGCCGGCTTATTTTGACGACTCGCAAAGACAAGCCACCAAAGATGCCGGACAAATTGCCGGTTTGGAGGTTTTGCGCATCATCAACGAACCGACCGCGGCCGCGTTCTCTTACGGTTTTGACAAAGCCAAGGATCAAAAAATCGCGGTTTATGATCTTGGCGGCGGCACTTTTGATATTTCTATTTTGGAAATCGGCCAGGACGGCGAGAGCTCAACCGTGGAGGTGAAATCCACGGCCGGCGACACCCATCTCGGTGGCGATGACTTTGATCAGAGAATTATTGAGTGGATATTGGAGGAATTCAAACGCAAAGAGAGTATTGATCTATCCAAAGACGCCTTGTCTTTGCAAAGGGTGAAGGATGCGGCCGAAAAAGCCAAAATTGAATTGTCCAGCACTTTGGAAACGGAGATCAACGAACCTTTTATCACGGCCAACGCCGACGGACCGAAGCACTTGAATTTGAAATTAACCCGCGCCAAGTTGGAGGAGCTGGTCATGGATTTGGTGGAAAAAACCTTGGGTCCGACCAAGAAAGCGCTGGAAGATTCCGGATTCGCGAAGACGGATTTGCAGGAAGTATTGCTGGTCGGCGGCATGACTCGCATGCCGATCGTTCAGAAAAAAGTTGAGGAATTTTTCGGGAAGAAACCCAACGCCAGCGTCAATCCCGATGAAGTGGTGGCGATCGGCGCGTCAATCCAAGCCGGACAATTTCAAGGAGATTTGGGAAAAGAAATTTTACTGCTGGATGTGTCTCCGCTTTCTCTCGGTATTGAGACGATGGGCAGCGTGATGACCAAATTGATTGAAAGAAATACCACGATTCCGACCAGCAAATCCCAAACATTTTCCACGGCCGCCGACAACCAGCCGAGCGTGGAGATTCATGTTTTGCAGGGCGAACGACCCATGGCCACGGACAACAAAACTCTCGGTAAATTTTTCTTGGATGGCTTCCCGATGGCGCCGCGCGGCGTGCCGCAAATTGAAGTTAAGTTTGACATTGACGCCAACGGAATCTTGAATGTCTCGGCCAAAGACAAAGGCACGGGTAAGGAACAATCAATTCGGATTGAGGCCTCTTCCGGATTGAATAAAGAAGAAATTGAACGGATGAAGAAAGACGCCGAAGCCCATGCTACCGAGGATAAGAAAAAACAGGAATTGATTGAAGCCAGGAATATCGCTGACACCATGATTTACACCACTGAAAAAATGATGAAAGATGTGGAAGAGAAAAAAGTGGCCGTCACCGACGAAGAAAAGAAGGCGGTGGCGGACGCTCTCGCGAAATTAAAGGAAGCGAAAGATAAAGACGACATAGAAGCGATAAAAAAAGTCTCCGAAGAATTATCCAAAGCCGGACAAGCGGTGGGCGTGAAGATGTACAGCCAAGAATCCGCCTCCGCTAAAGCTTCGTCGGACAAGCAAGCAAAAGGAGCTGGCACTGCTAATCCTACCGCGGAAAATCCGCTCGCGACCGATGAAAAAAAAGATAATGATGGCAATGAACCTTTGGAGGGCGAAGTGGTGGATGACAAGAAATAATCATGATATAATAATCCCGCTCTGAATTCGGTCAGGGCGGGATTAACTTTTTTATGGCAAAAGATTATTACAAAATTCTCGGAGTGGACAAAAACGCCTCCGTCGAAGAATTGAAAAAAGCTTTTCGTAAATTGGCGCATCAGCACCATCCGGACAAGTCGGGTGGCGATGAGGCCAAATTCAAGGAAATTAACGAAGCTTATCAAATTCTTGGGAACGAAGAAAAGCGCAAACAATACGATCAGTTTGGCGCGGATTTTGAACAGCAAGGCGGATTCGGCGGTGGCGCCGGCTGGGAAGATTTTATGCGCGCCAGCCGCGGTCAGGGTGGCCAGGGCACCGGCTTTGATTTTGGCGGAATGGATCTCGGCGATTTATTCGGCGATATGTTCGGATTTGGCGGTGGCGCCCGCGGTCGGCACGGTCAGAATCGAGGCAATGATATTCAAGTGGATGTTGAACTGTCATTCCGCGAGACGGTATTCGGTTCAGAAAAAGAAATCTCTCTCACCAAAAATAACGCTTGCGCCGTCTGCGCCGGATCAGGCGCCGAACCCGGCAGTAAACTCAACACTTGCGCCACCTGCAACGGTCAAGGGCAAGTAAAACGAATCCAGCAGACGATGCTCGGAGCGATGCAAACCGTTGGCATTTGCCCGACCTGTCACGGCCACGGCCAATCCGCGGAAAAATCCTGCAAGCATTGTCAGGGGAAGGGTGTCGCGAGAAGCGGATCAAATTATAAAATCAAAATTCCGGCAGGGATCGACAACGGTGAATCCATCCGTCTCGCCGGCAAAGGCGAATATCCGGGTCGCGGCGGCCAAGCCGGAGATTTATTCGTGCGCGTCCATGCCCGCGCCGAAGCCGGATTTGAACGCGATGGTTTTGATGTTTACACCAAAGTTCACATCTCGTTCATTCAAGCGATTCTCGGCGACAAAATTGAAATTGAAACATTGGACGGCCGGAAAAAATTAGTGATTCCCGAAGGCACGCAATCCAACCAGCAATTCAAATTGAAAGAATTGGGCATTCCTTATATCAATAGCTCTCGCCGCGGTCAGCAGTTTGTGAATGTGATCGTGGACATTCCGAAACATATCAGCCGCAAAACGAGAAAAGCGCTGGAAGAATTACGAGGGGAGATTGTCAATTAATAATTACAAATAAAAAAACCTCGATTAGGTCGAGGTTTTTTATATAGGCTGGAATTGTAATTCTATTTTGTCTACTCGTTTATCCAGATTGTCTATTTTTTCTTCATCGGTATCAAGTCTTTTGTCAGCGCGCTTAAAATGTTCATTGGTAAATATCCGTTCCTCGTCAAGACGGATTAGTATTTTCATTATTTCATCCTGTCCTTCCAATAAACGATTAAAGTCATCTTTTGTCGCCATTGTAGCAAAAATCAGATCCAATTTTTCGTCATGTTCCATCAATTTTTGAATCACCAGATCCTCGTTCATATTTTTTTGTTAATACTGTCCAGTATATCTTTCCGGCAAAGGTAATGTCAAGTTTGGCTATTTGTAGCCGTTTTTCGTGTGCTTATCGGCCGCTCTTCACTCCGACAAGCGGATCCAACACTTTATTGACCTCGGCGTCCGCTTCGCTGTTGCCGGCGCGCGGCGTGTGGCGTAAGGAATATTTTTTGAATTTTTGCAATTCGTTCCAGGCCGACACAAACAATTTTTGCAAAGTCGGTTCTTTGACTTTCCAATTGCCTTTCAACTGTTCAATCACCAGTTTGCTGTCGGCGACGCACTCCACTTCGGTCGCACCCAATTCTCGGGCTTTTTTGAGCGCGGAAATTATCGCCGAATACTCGGCGAAATTATTGGTCTGCTTGCCAAGATATTCGCCGTAATGGGCAACCACATTGCCGGCTTCATTTTTTATTACGATTCCGGTCGCCGCTGGCCCGGGATTGCCGCGCGCGCCGCCGTCGGTATAGGTGATCAGTTTCATACACGAAATGAGTGAACAAATATAAAAATTAATTTTTATATTTGTGAGCGAATGAGTATATATCCTAGAGATATATTTTCATTGTTTTTTCAAATCCGCAATTGTCAATTGCAGTTCCCGATTGCCGTTCCATTCATTGACGCCGACTTCAAACACTATATCCACCTTGTCGCCGGGTTTTAATTGTTTGGACCAATTAACATTGTCTTCATTTTCGTTGCAGAAGCTCCAGCCGAGAATTTTTCTCATCACCCAAGTGGTGTGATGGGCGACCAAACGCAGGTGTTTGGCTTCCTTGCCAATACATTCAATTTTATCCACTGTAACGCCTTCAGCCAGATATTTCGGTTTCGGGTTGCCCTGCCCGAAAGGTTTGAATTTTTCCAGTACATCATACAGTTCCCAATTCACTTCCTCCAATGTAAGTTTAGCGTCAATGTTGATGGTCGGTTGGCAGATCGCGCCGTTGGT
>JBBTQT010000107.1:4225-5509 GCA_038065575.1 Patescibacteria group bacterium | reverse complement strand
CAATCATAAAAAATTGATCAGTAATGTCCGTAAGGTGGGATTGAAAACAGGACAGCCTGTGGCGGTGATGCAGGATTTGCAGGGTCCGAAAATTAGAGTGGGTATTCTGCCGGATAGCGGGGTTGAATTGCGATCAGGAGAGGAAGTGATTTTTGACACCGCTGTCAAAAAATATGCCGCCGGCGCCATTCCTCTGGATTTCGCCGAATTACATAAGCATGTAAAAAAAGGCGAGCGGATGCTCCTCGACGACGGCCGAATTGAAACCAAAATCAGCGGGGTCGCCGGTACGAAAATCAAGGCAATGATATTGAATAGCGGCCGGATTTTTTCTCATAAGGGCATCAACACGCCGGATTCGGATGTTGATATCAGTTGTCTCACCGAAAAGGACAAAATCGATTTGAAATTCGGCATCAGCCAAAATGTGGATTTTGTGGCGCTTTCCTTCGTGAGAAGGGCGCAGGATATTCTTGATTTGAGATTTTTGATCGTTGAATACGAAAAGCAATTGAAAATAAAACCGGTGGAGCCGATTCGGATTATCGCCAAAATTGAAAGAAGTGAGGCGGTTCGGAATATTGACGAGATTTTGGACGCGGTTGACGGCATAATGGTGGCGCGCGGCGATTTGGGAATAGAAATACCGGCGGCCGAAGTGCCTATGACGCAAAAAAAATTGGTGGAGAAAGCCTTGAAGGCCGCGAAACCGGTAATCGTCGCGACCCAGATGCTGGATTCCATGCAAACCAACCCCCGCCCCACTCGCGCCGAAGTATCCGATGTCGCGAACGCGGTTATAGATCACACCGACGCGGTGATGTTGTCAAATGAAACCGCCACCGGCAAATATCCGGTGGAAGCGGCGCGGATGATGACGGAAATTATTTTGGAGACGGAAAAATCGGCTTACGATGATTTGCTATTGACGGAAAATGTTGGCAATAAAGGACCGTTGGACAGCGTCATCAGCGAGATGTCGCGAATTCTCGCGCAAAAGATTAACGCCAAACTGATTCTGGCCGCTTCCCTTACCGGTGAAACCGGTCGGCATATCAGCCGCTACCGTCCCCAGATGCCGATTATCGTGGCGACGGCCACCGATCGGGTTTGTCAGCAACTCAACTTATCTTGGGGCATTCGACCTTTTGTGCTGGTACCTTGTCGTTCCATTGAAGAATTGGTGGAACGATCTCTTACTTATCTCAAGAAAAATAAATTTGTGGCCACCGGCGACAAGATCATCGTGGTGGCGGGTGAACCGGTCGGACAGGCGGGAAATGT
>JBBTQT010000107.1:0-4125 GCA_038065575.1 Patescibacteria group bacterium | reverse complement strand
CAATGAAAATAAAGTTGATCGCGCCGAGAAGCGCGTGCTTTGGTTTAAGGAGATATCCTCGGGGGATGTCGCGCTGGTTGGCGGCAAGAACGCTTCGCTCGGGGAAATGTTCAATAATCTTGCCAAGGAAAATGTGCCGGTGCCGAATGGTTTCGCCACTTCCGCCTACGCTTATCGCGAATTTTTACAGACTGATAAATTGAAAGAACGGATAAAAGTCGCTCTCAAAAATTTGGATGTCTCGGATGTTAAAAAATTGGCCATTGCCGGCGCCACTGTCCGAAAAATGATTTTGAATTCCGATCTGCCCGCGTCTCTTCAAACTGAAATCAAAACCGCTTACCGGAAATTAAGCGCCGAAGTTGGTCAAAAACAAGTGGCGGTGGCCGTCCGTTCCAGCGCTACCGCCGAGGATTTGCCGGAGGCCAGTTTTGCCGGCCAGCAGGAAACTTATTTGAATGTGGTTGGCGAGAAAGAAGTGCTGGTGGCGGTAAAAAAATGCGTGGCGTCGTTGTTCACCGATCGGGCGATTTCCTATCGGGAAACAAAAGGGTTTGATCATTTGGAGATCGCTTTATCCGCCACGGTTCAGCTCATGGTTAACGCCTCGGCCGGATCAAGCGGGGTAATGTTTACGCTGGACACTGAATCCGGCTTCCCCGGAGTAGTCCTGATTGATTCGTCATACGGTCTCGGAGAATCAATCGTCAAAGGCCGAGTGACACCGGATCAATTTTATGTGTTTAAGGCGGGCGTAAAGAAGGGTAAACAGGCGATAATCAGCAAGATTTTGGGAACGAAGGAAACAAAATTGGTGTATAATCGGAACGGTGGCACGGCCTATGGCGTTGTGAATAAAGCGGAGCAAAATTCTTTTTCCATCACTGATAAAGAAATTATCCAGTTGGCGAAATGGGGGATGGCGATTGAAGAATATTATCATAAACCGCAGGATATTGAATGGGCGAAGGACGGCGCGAGTGGCAAATTATATATTGTTCAGGCGCGTCCGGAAACGGTGAAATTTCGTTCCGATCACTCGGTGATTGAAACCTACACTTTGAAAAATAAGAGTAAAATTTTGCTTACCGGCACGGCTATTGGCCAGAAAATTGGCGCGGGCAGAGTGAAAATTATCAACACTCCTTCCAAATTGAGAGATTTCAAAAAGGGCGACATTTTGGTGACGCGAATCACTGATCCGGACTGGGAGCCGATTATGCGGATCGCCTCGGCGATTATCACCGAACAGGGTGGCAAAACCAGCCATGCTGCCATTGTTTCGCGCGAGCTGGGCGTGCCCTGTATTGTCGGCGCCGCCGGCGCGCGCGGAATTTTGTCGCCAGGAAGTCCGGTAACCGTTTCTTGTGCCGAAGGGGACGAGGGGAATATTTACCAGGGCATATTGCCTTTTGAAGTGAAAAGAGTGGAAATCAAGAAAATTCCCGAAACCAAAACCAAAATCATGCTGAATGTCGGCGACCCGGATAACGCTTTCAGTTTGGCGGCTTTGCCAAATCATGGCGTCGGCCTCGCCCGCGAAGAATTTATTTTTTCCAATTTTATTCGGATTCATCCGTTGGCTTTAGTGCATTATGATAAATTGAAGGATAAAAAAGCCAAAAAACAAATCAGTAATCTCACTCGCGGCTACAAGAAAAAAACCGATTTTTGCGTGGATAAATTGGCCGAAGGGATCGGCCGAATCGCCACCGCCTTTTTTCCAAATGATGTCATAGTCCGTCTGAGTGATTTCAAAACCAACGAATATTCCACGCTCATCGGGGGCAAAGAATTTGAGCCGAAAGAAGAAAATCCGATGCTCGGCTGGCGCGGCGCGAGCCGATATTATTCCAAATTATACAAACCGGCTTTCAAATTGGAATGCGAGGCGATCAAAAAAGCGCGCGAGGATTGGGGGCTCGACAACATCATCGTAATGGTGCCGTTTTGCCGCACTCCGGAAGAAGGGGAAAAAGTGATTGCCACCATGGCGGAATATGGGTTGAAACAAGGTGAAAACGGTCTGAAAGTGTACGTGATGTGCGAAATTCCGTCCAATGTGATTCTCGCTCACGAATTCGCCAAAATTTTTGACGGTTTCAGTATCGGATCAAACGATCTTACCCAGCTCGCGCTCGGATTGGATCGGGATTCCGGCACGGTCGCCGGCATCGCCAATGAAAATAATGAAACAGTGAAGGAAATGATCAGGCAAGTAATCAAAATCGCTCATTCCGCCAAAAAGAAAATCGGTATCTGCGGACAGGCGCCAAGCGATTATCCGGAATTCGCGGAATTTTTGGTGACCCAAGGCATAGACAGTATTTCACTTAATCCGGACAGCGTGCTCGCGATGCGGGAAAAAATCGCCTTTAACGAAAAAACCATCGGCAAGACCGGTCGCAAGACCAGTGTCAAAATGTTGAGCATCATTTCCGCCATGGGTATTCTCGGATCGTCCTTGATTCTCGCCGGCGCGGGCTGTACCGAGATATTGAACAGCACTCCGGGAGAAGCCTTGCAAAAAATTTCCGAGAGCGAAGCCACTCCGGCGAAGATCAGAGAACAAGTGACGAAGAAAATAACCGATTTGAAAAATTTTGAATTGAACGAAGGCGTCGCGGTTTATAAATTCAGCGGATTTGTGAATTATAGCATCTCCTATCCCAAAGGCTGGAACATTGAGCAATGGCCGGATGGGGTCGCTTTTCAAGAAGAAAAAACCGGCGAGTTCGTAAGTGTTTTCCGGCAGTTGGTCTCATACCCGGGAACTGTGCTGAAAAAAGAAGTGGAAGTGATCGGTAAAAAAGGAACGCAATTTTCAGTTTCATGGGATGGAAAGAAACCGGTGACCGTGATTGAAATTCCGCTCGCGAGCGGCGAAACTCTGGAAATAAACGGCAATGCCGATAAACTGGATAAATTTTTGGATTCATTGAAGTTGTCGCCCGAACTCGGCAAGGCCAATCCGTTAATCAATCAATGGGACATCAAGGAAAAGAAATCATGCGCGCCGATGGTCATCTATGCCCGCGAAAGCAAAGACTCCGAGTGTAAACCTCATCTCAAATCCTGCGATGTGCCTCTGAGTTGGCAGGTGTGCGATGGCAATACGAATTGACGCCGGTTTATGCCCGAACTTCCGGAAGTGGAAACAATTCGTCGCGACTTGGAGACGAAAATCATCGGCCATGAAATCAGCGCGGTCATTATTTTGGACGATAAAATCGTCCAAAACCGACCGCGGGATTTCGTGAAAAAATTATTGAACAACAAATTTATCGTCGCGGAAAGACGGGGAAAATTGCTGGCGCTCGGCCTCGCTACCGGCGAGTACCTGTTGATCCACCTGAAAATGACCGGGCAGCTGATCTATCAATCCCACGACAAAATCATTGCCGGCGGACATAGTTGGCCACGGGCGGAAGATAATTTTTCCGAACGGTTTACGCGGGTGAAAATTGAATTGTCGGGTGGTCGGGAAATTCGGTTTAATGACATGCGGCGGTTCGGCTACCTGAAAGTCGTTTCCGCCGCGGAAAAGGAAAAAATATTTCAAAATAATTTCGGGATTGAGCCGTTGACGCCGGATTTCACTTGGGACAATTTTTCCGGACTGTTCGCAAAGCGCGCGATCGGCATCAAATCTTTTTTGTTGAACCAAAAAATAATTTCCGGTTTGGGGAATATCTACGCCGATGAAGTTTGTTTTCATGCCGGTGTCGCCCCGACCAGACGGGTGGACAAATTGAGCGAAAGAGAACGAAAAAAGTTATTTCGGTGTATCCCGTCAGTGCTGGCGCTCGCCATAAAAAATCGTGGGACGACTTTCAACAGTTTTGTGGACGCCGACGGCAAAAAAGGCGGGTTTTCCGGTTTTTTGAAGGTTTACGGGCGCGAAGGAGAAAAATGTCCGGGTTGTCCGGGAGTGATTCGCAAAATCCGGGCGGCGGGGCGGGGGACGCATTATTGTCCGGATTGCCAGAGTTGACGCTAGCGCGCGCATATTGACTTCGTTTTGGTTTTTATATATAATAATCGGGCTTGATTCGCGCGCCTAGCTCAGCTGGTTAGAGCATCTCGTTTACACCGAGAGGGTCGGGGGTTCGAATCCCTCGGCGT
>JBBTQT010000106.1:0-1943 GCA_038065575.1 Patescibacteria group bacterium | reverse complement strand
CGCCGAAAAGAGGCCCGCGATGCAGAAGCTAGGCAATATCTCAATCTGACACAAGCGATCGCCGACAAGAAAGACGCGGCCGAGGCCAGTCTGGTATACGACGACAAAAGCAAAGCGGCGATTCTCATCAAAGAAGCGGAAAATCTTCTAGCCACCTTGCCCCAAAACGAAAAAACGGAAAAAGACAAATTTTTGGAACTGCAAAAAATGCTGGCCGCGACCGCGGAAAAATTGCGGAATATCAAAATCTTGAAGCCGGAATTATTGGTGGATTTATCTGAAAAAAATACCGAAGCGAAGGTTAGATCGATTATGAAAATAGGGTCATCCCTGATCGCCTACGGCCCGGAAGACAATTCGTTGTATGTTGTGAACACCGTCACCAAAAATGTCACATTGAAAAAACATGATTCAATCAAAAATTTATATCGCTCCGCCGTTCCGGCCGAAGAAGACAAAGTGGTATTTGTAACCAAGGACAACGGCGTGGCCGAATATAATCCGAAAGACGACAGCCTGACCGCAAAAACCATTGCGTTCTCCGTTGCCAAGCCGAATATCGCGGATATCGGAATTTACAACCGCAAAATCTATTCTCTGGACGCCGCCAACCGCCAGATTTACAAACACAATCCCACGGCTCTCGGTTATGACAAAGGATCGGCCTGGATCAAAAGCGGCGGGACTGATCTGGCTGACGCCGTTTCCATTGCCGTGGATGGCGATGTTTTCGTATTAAAGCAAAATGGCGCCATCAAAAAATATTATACCGGCGCGGAACAGCCGTTCGGCATCTCCGGTCTTGATCCGATCTTGAACAAACCGACCATAATTTGGACCGGAAGCGGATCCGACAAAATCCTGATTCTGGAACCAATCGGCAAACGGATCGTAGCCCTTGATAAAAACGGTAAATTCCTGGCGCAGTACACGGCTCCGGAATGGCAAAATCCGATCGGCCTGACCGCGGCTGATGACGGCCGGACGGTTTATGTGTTGGACGGGAGCAAAATTTATAGGGTTGGATTGTAGGAATGCCACGAAAACGTTCCAAATGATAATCTCAAAAAAATATGGCTGATGAATTGCTAGATATTTGCGACGAAGACAATAACATCCTCAATATTAAAAAAATGAAAAGTGAGGCGCACAAATATGGCTTGTGGCACAGGGTCTCGCATATTTGGATTTATAATTCCAAAGGAGAAATACTTATTCAATTGAGAGCTAAAGACAAATCTATACATCCGAATGTGTGGGATGTTTCCGTAGGCGGACATGTGAGTGCCGGAGCAGACCCGATTACATCAGGATTAAGAGAGGCGACAGAAGAAATTGGTTTGAGTCTAAAAAAAGAGAATCTCGATCTCTGGAATGTTAAAAAAATAAAAGAAATTTATAATGAAATTGTCAATAACGAATTTTTTTACATTTACTTTTATAAATTTGATGGAGATTTGAATCAATTAAACATCCAAAAAGAAGAAGTCCAAGAAATTCTATTTGTGAGTGTGAATAAACTTGAAAAAGAATTGGATAAAAATCCTGATAAATACATACCTCGTCGGGATTACTGGTTTGAAGTCCTTGACCAAGTTAAAAAAAGACTTTCATTTTAGTTTATGAAGTACGACTACTTTATCGCCGGAAAATATCGAAATAAGGAAAATGTTCTTGATCTTACCCGGCGTCTGCGTGAAAAAGGCAAGTCGGTATATTGTTTTGCGGAATCAATGGCTTCAATAAATCATGTTGGTGAAATAGACGTGGACGGAGAAAACGCGATGAAACGCTTTGAAAGTATTCACGATTGGTGGAATGACAGCCGAGTTCAGGATGTATTCCGCACCGATCTGGAAGCCGAAAAAAACTCGGACAATTTCGTTTTGCTTATGCCGGCCGGAAAATCCGTACATATTGAAGCGGGTATCGCCTATGGTCTT
>JBBTQT010000105.1:0-8983 GCA_038065575.1 Patescibacteria group bacterium | reverse complement strand
TATTGGCCGATGATTTTGATGGCGTCGTAGAGAGTTTCGCCTTTTTGGGCGGAAGTGACATTCGGATCGGCAAATCCCACCACCCGGCCACCCAATTTTTGCATGGCGGTTTCAAATGACAGTCGCGTGCGCGTTGATGGCTCAAAAAAACAACTGCCCATTACCATGCCTTGAAGCAAATTCGGCCGAGGCGTTTTTTTCAGAGATTCGGCGAGCGTTAAAACTCGCAGGATGTCGTCTTTGCTTAATTCCCTCACGGAAATAATATCTCTCCCTTTGAAATTGCTTGCCATAGTTATTTTGTAAAAAAAAGACCACTCATCGCGAGTGGTCTTAACTTAAATAATCATTTGAATTGTCGGCAAATAAATTTTTCATATCAGTATATTCAAACCAAGTGTAGCAGAACAGTGGTGGCGCGACAAGAGGGAATTTTGTGGATAACCTCAATTGTCATAGGCATTTTAGTTTATAATTGACAGGTGATATGGTGCCTGATAAAGTGCCCCCTGGGGAATTGCCTCTTTTTATTATGTATAACAGCTTATGCCAAGTCTTTGGACAAAGGAAATAAAGGCGGTGATTTTTGACGCGGATAATACCTTACTCGCCACTGATAAATCCGTACTGAATTGCTTAAAAAAAACAGTGATTAGATTGAACGAGCAAGGAATAGCGGTTAGTTTGCCTACGGAGGATAAAATCAAAGCGGCGCAAGCCGAAAATTTGCCTTTTGAGGATATTTTTAAGAAATTATTTGTGGGATCGTTCGGGGAAAAGAATTTGTGGGAAGTGGCGCTTATAGATTATCGGGAGTATGCCGGAGAAGAGAAATATGAGGCTACTTTTGGGGCGGTAGGGGCGGTTAAAAAGCTGATTGCCGCCGGTGTAGTGGTGGGTGTTGTCACCAATCGTAAAAAAATGATCGCTGAACGGTTGGCGCAGGCCGGTTTTGCCGCCCAGGATTTCGCTTTCATTTGCTCGCCGTCAGCACCCGAATTTGCCAAGCCGCATCCGCGTGTTTTTGGGGAGGCCTTGGAAATTTTGAAGAGTCGAGGCATCTATGCGGACCAAACGGTGATGATCGGCGATCATCCGAATGATTATTATTCCGCTTTTTATCAAAATATAAATTTCGCGGCCGTTTTACAGGGGCGATCAACCGGCGAGGATTTTATAAAATGTGGCTTGGAAAATTATTTGATTTTCGCGGATTTGAACGATATTGACGGAATTTTGGAGAGTGTGGTGAAAATAAACGCGCACAAAGTTTCCTTGAATAATTACGCAGCGGTGGACGGGCGTTATCGCGCTTTTACATTGCCTTTGCGACATTATTTTTCCGAATACGCTTTTTATAAATATCGCGTCCGAGTGGAAATTGAGCATCTGATCGCCCTTAGTGAATTTTTTGAAGACAAGGTGGTGAGGCCATTGTCCGGCGAAGAAAAGAAATCCCTGCGCGCGCTTTATCAAAATTTTTCTTGGCACGAAGCCTATGAGATTTTGCAATATGATCATCTTGGGCGCGAAGGGGTGGGACCGACGGAACATGATTGTAAATCAGTGGAATTATGGATAAAGGAAAAAATAATCAAAACTACCGGTTTTGACATTATCCCGAGTTTGCATATTTTTTTAACTTCGGAAGATGTCCGAAATTTGGCTTTGAAAACGATGTTGGCCGAGGCGACCAATGATATATTTGTGCCGGCAGTCTACAAAATTTGTGATCAATTAAAAGATTTGGCGAATAAATACGCGAGCGATCCGGTAATGGGGCGGACGCATCTGCAACCGGCCAGCCCGACAACCTTCGGGAAAATTTTCGCGAATTATTTGTCCCGTCTGACCGATGGTCTGGAACGACTGGATCAAGTAGCTTTGACCGGCAAGGTGAATGGGGCGGTTGGCAATTACAATGCTTTTGTGGTCGCTTTTCCGGCATTGGATTGGCTGGGATATTCGCGCGAATTGACGAAACGGTTTGGGCTCAATCTGAATTTGTATACCGATCAAAGAGGTTCGCAAAATGATGTAGTAAGATTATTCCAAGCTTTTCAAGAAATCGGTAATGTGATTCGCGACTTGGCGGTGGATTTATCGCTCTACGCTGGTCTCAAAACCATTTATTTTTCTAAAATTGAGAGCCATGTCGGGTCGTCGGTCATGCCACACAAAATTAACCCTTGGTTCGCGGAAGTGGCGGAGGGAAATATCAAAAAAGCCAATTCACTCATCAATGGCCTGAGCAATGATTTGGATGTTTCGCGCCTTCAAAGAGATTTGTCCGACCACGACTGGGAACGATCCTATGGAGAATTGTTTGGTTATGTTTTAATCGCGATTGAACATATCAGCATCGCTCTCGGCCTGGCGCGACCGGACACCGAATACGCCAAAAAAGAATTGGAAGCCAATCCCCAGATTGTAGGTGAAGCGATTCAGACGATTTTGCGGGTGCATGGGGTGGAAGATGCGTATTCTTTAATTAAAGAACGCACGCGCGGGGAGAATATATCCGCGGAGGATTTGCCGGTATTCGTGGAGAGTTTGGACATCACGGACGCGGTCAAAAGGCAAATTTTGGCCAATCTTGATCCGGAGAAGTATCTTGGCTTGGCGGTGGAATTGACGCGCGGGGCGGTGGGGAAGTATGAGGGGTTCCGCGTTCATTCCGCTTGAATAAGAGTTTGTAGGTAATTCCATCTTTCCAACGCGGATTTTTCCATGCCTTGAAATGCAAGGACTCACAAAGTTTTCGCATTGGTATATTTTCAAAATCAGTTTCGGTAACTATTCCCATAGCGCCTTTACTTTTGGCGTGTTCGATACATTTGAGCATGAATTGTCTGCCAATTCCGGAATTTTGAAAATCAGAATCCACTAAAATTTCACGGACGAAAAAGAAATTATCTTCCCACCAATCCCTGTCGGTGGAACAGAAGCCTACAAATTTGTTATTTTGTTTAGCAATCAAATATAGACTATCTTTTAGTTTAAAATTTTTCTTGAGTAGTTCAATAGTAGTATTGTCGTAGGTATAATTGAAAGAAGTCCGGTCTCGTAAAATTTCAATTTGTTTTTCGCTTGTTAGTGTGGTGATTCTGATGGCTTGCTCCGCCAAGTATTGCTCAATATCAATTGTATTCCGATTTTTCCTCAATTTGTCGTCAATCCGGTACTCAATAAATTGCCAGGTTTTTCCATTTTGGGTGGTTTCATCGTACCTCGCGGCTTCTTTTCCTCCAAGAGATTCGGCCACCTTGCGGCTGGCGGTGTTCGCGGTCGCGACCGGGTATTTGATGTAGTCATATTTCAGATTTCCATCCGCCCAATTTTTGAGCGCTCTCATAGCTTCTTGACCATACTTTTTCCTATGCCCGGATTTTTTTATCCAGACGCCCAGCTCCGGTGTTTTGGTATTGACTTCGTGCAGACCGGCGCAACCCAAAAATTCACCGGTTTGTTTTTCAATGATTACCAGTTGAAGATTGCTTCCTTTTCGCATCCGTCGCAGTGAATCTGCTATCCACTCTTCCACTTTTTGAACGCTTTCTTGCGGCTTGGGAATCATGTAGTTGGTAATTTCTTCGTTGAATTCTCGAAAAATATCTTTGGCATGTTTTTTTGAGATTGGCACCAAAATTAAACGCTCTGATTTTATCCGTATTTTCAATTGATTCATAAAAAGATATTTACCGTGCATTGTCTGTAGCCAGCCCTCTTTTTATCATCGAATCCACTTCTTCATTCGCGTTAATATATTTGATGCCGATATCCGGGTATTCGTTCTTAAAAACACGAAATACTTCGTCCACAAATGCTTGACCCACTGATTCTACATTTTTGAAATTTAGAATAATTGACTTGAATTTTTCCAGCCCCATCATCAATCGTTTTGCTTGTGATCTTGATACATGCGGGTCGTTTGGATCAGAGCTTAACGCGACTGCGACAATGGTTTTTCCAAATCCAATTTCTTGGTCTGAGTATCTGTCCATTATTTCTTTGGGTGTTTTTTTTGAATCAAGAAATAATGTCATTTTGATCAGTGTGCCCTGGCCAAAATTTTCATTTTTTTCAGGCGATAAGAACCAGTCTTCATTCTCAAAGCAATAATACATGTCGTTCGAAAGTATCGCGAAACGGTCAAAGATTCTGGAAGTAAAAAATATGCCCTCTCCGGAATGCTTTGAAGGGTCAGTAGTAAATTTCCCTTTTGAAAGATGGAGTATAGATTCTCTAATGGAAACAAGATTTAGGGAATTCTGAATTTTTTTGAATATCCCGATGCCATTATCCATAATAGTAATTTCTAAATTATTGTCTTTGATATTTATCTCGGTATAAATAGCGGCTCCGTCGGAGTGGTCAATGGCGTTATTAAAAATTTCAGTAAATCCATAAGCAACAATTCTTTTGATATTGTCAGAGTATTGTAATGCCATTGGTTTGACATACTGTGTCCAGATTTGGTCTTCAGCCAGTCCCGGTTTTATTTTTGTTTCAAATTCAATTCTATTTCCTCCGGCTACAAAATAACGGGTTGAGTTTGTTTTGCCAACTTTTATTATCTTTCCGCTATTTATTTCTTTTGCGATGTATCGGTGCGCTCTTTGTCTGGAAAATCCGAATTCCTTGGACAATACAAAAACAATATCAGTAGGGTGGACTGGTAATTGTTTATAGATGAAGTCCTTAATTTTTAGGCCTTTATTTTCCATGTATACATTGTAAACCATCCAATAGGCTATTGTCAACCCTAAATTGTTGATATTGTAAACCCAATAAAATATGTCAAAATTTGGCTAATTTTAGCCTAATATATCTAATTAACGGTATTATTATAGATTTGAGGGAAATTCTATCGCAAACGCAAAATCGTCCTCTCCCGATCCGCCCCCAGCGAAACAAAACTGATATGGCAGTTTATTTTTTTCTCCACAAATTCAATATAATGGCGCAGATTGTGGGGCAAAGTTTCGTAAGTCGTGGCATCGGTATCCTCCCAGCCTGGCAGAGTAGTGTAGACCGGCTTCGCGCGGCGAATTTTGGAGAGGCTCGCGGGCATTTCCAAGGTAATTTGACCGTCTATTTCATAAGCCATACAGATTTTTAATTCTTTGAGCCCGTCGAGCACATCCAATTTTGTGAAAGCAATTTCCGAGAGGCCGCTGGTACGAACCGATTGGCGAATTTGTACTAAATCCAACCAGCCGATGCGACGGGCACGGCCGGTGGTGGTGCCGTATTCTGCTCCCTTTTCGCGGATGTAGACCGCTTCATTTTCCGGTAGTTCAGTGATAAAAGGGCTGTTGCCAACCCGACTGACATAGGCTTTCGCGACGCCGATGATTTTACTTTTTTCATTGATGCCAACACCGGATCCGACAGACGCATAGCCGGCTACATTGTTCGAGCTCGTGCCATGCGGGTACATGCCCTGATCCGGATCAAGCGACATTCCTTGCGCGCCTTCAAACAAGATGCTTTTTTTCTGGGCGTAGGCGTTGTACAGGTCCAGTTCGGTGTCGTGAATATATGGCAAAAGTTCTTGGCCGTAGGCGAGGTATTCATTATATATATCCTCAATCGTCCGTTCAAACGGCAAACGAAAAACTTTGGTTAAAATTTGGGTGTTGAAATAATATGATTTTTCCAATTTTTCTTTGAATAATTCCGGTTCAATCAAGTCGCCGACGCGGATGCCATGGCGGTAGGCTTTGTCCGCGTAAACCGGCGCGATGCCCCGGCCGGTACTGCCGGCCGCCAGTTTTCCTTGGCCGGCGCCCAGGCCATTGTCCATTAACAGATGATAAGGCATGATCACATGCGCCCGTTCGCTGATTTTCAAATTTGGAGCCGAATTATTTACTTTGAAATTATTTATTTCTCCGATTAAAACTTTGGGATCAACCACCACACCATTGCCGATGACCGACACTGTGCCGGGAGATAACACGCCGGAAGGCAGAAGAAAAAATTTGTAGGTTTTGCCGTTCGCAACCACGGTATGTCCGGCGTTATTGCCACCGTGAAAACGGACAACGAAATCAAAATCGCGCGCCAGATAATCCGTGATTTTTCCTTTGCCTTCGTCGCCCCATTGGGTGCCGACGATGATGGCGGTTTGGGTCATATTCAGTTGATTACATCAATATCATGCGGTCCGCTTTCACGCGCGCCGGCATTGGTAATGCGGACAAAATTAACATTGTTTTGGAGTTCAACGATGGTGTGAGAATTGGTATAGCTCATGCCGGATTTCAGTCCGCCGATCAATTGGGAAACAATATCAATTACCGGTCCTTTGTATGGCACCAATGATTCCACGCCTTCCGGCACGACATCGTTCAAATCCTTTTTTTCCAAATTGATATTTTTTCGTTTGTAAGAGACCGAGAAACTGGCGCTACCGCGGCAAACTTTGAATTTTTTGTCTCCCCGTTTCATCACTACTCCCGGACTTTCTTCGGTGCCGGCCAGCATTCCGCCCAGCATTACCGTGTCCGCGCCGGCGCCAATCGCTTTGACGATGTCGCCGGATTTTTGAATGCCACCGTCGGCGATTACCGGCACGCCGTATTCCTTCGCCACGCGCGCCACTTCCATCACAGCCGTCAGCTGGGGAACGCCGCAACCGGTGACGAGGCGAGTGATGCAGGTGGTTCCCGGGCCGACTCCGACTTTGAGCGCGTCCGCTCCGGCCTCGCATAAATCTTTGGCGGCTTGAGCGGTGGCAATATTGCCGGCAATGATTTGGATAGCGCCGCAGTGTTCGCGGATAGCGGCAATGGCCTTGAACATGTGCTCGGAGTGTCCGTGCGCGATGTCTATCACCAATACATCCACTCCGGCTCGAACCAAGGCCTCGGCTCGTTCAATGAAATCGCCATGGACGCCGACGGACGCGCCGACAATCAGCTGGCCGGAGGAATCGCAATTCGCCAACGGGTATTGAATGATGTTTTGGAGGTCATCACTGGTAATTAGTCCGACAATGTGGTTTTCTTCATCCACCAACGGCATTTTTCCGATTTTATTTTTGGCAAAAATTTCTTTGGCCTCTTTGAAAGTGGTATGAGCGTGGCCGACAACTAATTTTTCGCGATGGGTCATGATGTCTTTAACCTTGAGATGAATGGAATCGCCATTCGCCAAGAAAAAATCACGGCTGGAAAGAATACCAAGCAATTTACGATCGCTCTCCGCCACGAGAATTCCGGTGACGCCGACCGCTCTCGTAAATTCTTCCGCTTCGGTTACGGTCTTCTCCGGATCAATGATGTAAGGGTTGTTGATAATGAAGTTTTGCGCCCGTTTCACTTGTTTCACCTGCTCCACATTGGCTTCAATGCTCATGAACCGGTGCAAAATGCCAATGCCGCCGACGCGGGCGAGGGCGATGGCCATATCCGCCTCGGTGACCGTATCCATATTGGCGCTGACGATGGGAGTGTTGATGAAAAGACTTTTGGTGAGGCGAGTGCGGGTGCTGGCTTCGGAACGGGAGGAGAAATTAGAACGGCGAGGGACAATCAGGACATCATCATAGGTAAGCGCAAAGGGGATAATCGGTTGGTTCATAATGAAAAATTATCTCAGTGGATAAAATTCGTGTTCAACTGATTGTCGTTCTATTTTTTTAATTGTTCGCGCAACAATTTTTCCGCCACGGCCGGATCCGCTCCACCTTCGGTCGTTTTCATCACCATCCCTTTCAAAAAATGAATCAACGGTTCCTTGCCAGCGCGGAATTCCGCCGCTTGCTTCGGATTGGCGCGGATTACTTCTTGAACCGCGTCATTTATTTTGTTTTCATCGCTTACCAGGCCGTAGCCTTTTTCTTCCATGATATGGGTCGGATCAATATCCGTGCCGGCGTCCAGCATTTCGCCAAGGATTTTTTGGGCGTTGGTGGAATTTACTCTACCGGAATAGACAAGAGCGACCAATTCGGCGAAATTTTCCGCGCTGATTTTCAAGATTCGTATATTCATTTTTTTCTCGTTCAAGAGGCCGAGGAGTTTGCTCGTAATCCAGCCACCGGCCAAGCGAGCGATTTTATTTTTTTTCTGTTCCTTGATAGTGGCGGTGTCGGTGGTAGTTTCTGAAAGCGAATAGAGCCAATCCGTCAATTCGGACATGACATTTTCCGTAAAATCCGCCAAATGGAGACTGTCGGTCAAAATTTTCGCGTCCGAATAAGAAAAGCCGTATTCTTGTTTGAAGCGGGCGCGTCTCGCCTGCGGCAATTCCGGCAATTTTGTCTCTCCGGCAATAATGAGAGGATTGAATGGAGGAATGTCCGGTTCGGGAAAATAGCGATAATCTTCGGCGTTTTCTTTGATTCTTTGCATGACCGTGCCGCCGAGGCTATCGTCCCAACCGCGGGTTTGTTGCGACCAGGATTCGCCATTGTTAAATAATTCAGTCTGCCGCTTTATTTCAAATTCAATCGCTTTTTCCACGGCGCGGAAAGAATTGATGTTCTTCACCTCCACCTTGTTATTCAAAACATAGCCGGCGAGCGGTTTGACTTTTTCATTGACAATTTCAAATTTGCCGGCTTCCTGCACCGACACATTGGCTTCCACGCGCATTTGGCCTTTCTCCATATCGGCATCGCTTACTTTCAAATAACGAAGCAAAGTTTGCAACTCTTGAGCGAAAGTTTTGGCCTCCACCGCGCTTTTGAAATTCGGATAAGTGACAATCTCCACCAGTGGCACCCCGGCGCGATTGAAATCCACGAGCGTGGCTCCGGATTGGCTTTTCTTATTACCAGGGGATCCTTCGACTGCGCCCTTCGGGCTTCGCTCAGGATGACTCACTTCGTGAGTCAATTTGGCGGTATCTTCTTCCAAATGCGCTCGTTGGATGCCGATCACCGCCGAATCGCGGGTATTTACTTCCAATGGCAATTCCAAAGTAAGCTCGCCTTTTTCCGCGATCGGTTCGTCGTATTGGGATATTTGGT
>JBBTQT010000104.1:0-6857 GCA_038065575.1 Patescibacteria group bacterium | reverse complement strand
AAAGTTTTGATCGCTACTTTTTGCCGATTTTTTCTTTCGTTTTGATTATTTTAATCCTTCGCTTGAAAAACCAAAAATTTTCAACGCTCTCGGCCGGCGCCGTCCTTCTCGTTTACGCTTTTTTCAGTCTGACTCAAACCGCTTTTTATATGAATTGGAACCGCGTCCGCTGGGAATTGACCGCGACAGCCATGAATCGCGGTATAGAGACATTCCAACTGGACGCCGGTTACGAATGGAACGGCTGGCACAGTTATTGGTCCGCCAGAAATTCCGGACTCTCCGCCGGGACGATCACCTCGCCCTGGTGGATTCGCGCCCTATTCGTCAATAATACCGAAGATTACATCGTCGCCTCCTCGCCGATCCGGCCGTATTCGGTGATCGCGAGCGAAACAGTCCCTGGATTTAACCCGAACAACCGTCTTTATTTGCTAAAAAAACCGGACTGATGTTTGCTAACACTGTCGCTAAATGGGCAAATGTCATTCCCGCGAAGGCGGGAATCCAGACAAACGGATAATTTGTCGAAAGTGATTGTGGATTCCCGCCTTCGCGGGAATGACAGAAAAACGACATTGGGCGGCAGTTCCTTGCTGACAGCTCGCGTCTATTCTGTTATACTTATCTCAATACCAGCACCAACTAATCCGGATCATATGCTTTTGGACAAACTATTACCCAATTTGCCCCTTACTCTATCCGAAACCTTGATTTATGTCGTCGCCGGCATCGGCATCATCCTCATCACCTACGCGGTTTTTTTGGAAATGGAACGCCGCCAAGACTTAGTGATGATGCTTGGCGCCAGCTGCCTCTTCGTCTACGCCCTCTACACCGAAAATACCATTTTCATGATTGCCACCGCCGGTCTTGGCATCGCCTCGGCCATTGAATTCGGTGAAATTTTATTCGGCTTGCACAAACACAGCCCCGAGGACTTGAAAAAATACCGATTGTTGAAGTGAAACTTGTCATTCCCGCGCAGGCGGGAATCCAGTCTAGATGATTCGATAAATTATTTTATAACCCTATGTTTGATCTCCTCGCGATCGGCGACGCTACGCTTGACACTTTCCTCGTCATTGATGAAGCCACTTTGAATTGCGATCTTCAAGCCCACCACTGCCAACTCTGCTTCAATTACGCGGACAAAATCCCGATTCGGGACAGTGCTCAATCCGTCGGCGGCAACGCGGCCAATGTGGCGGTGGGCGCGCGTCGGCTCGGACTTCAAACCGCGCTTATCTCTGATCTCGGCGACGACCAGAACGGCCGCCTGATCAAAGAGCAAATGGAAAAAGAAAAAGTGGATACCGGCAATGTCCGCCTGCTCCCCAAAAAAGCGACTCGCTACGCGGTAGTTCTCAATTACAAAAGCGAACGCACGATTTTATCCTATTATTCCGACCGTCAATACCGTCTACCGCCATTGCCGCCAACTAAATGGATTTTCTACACTTCGCTCGGAAAAACATTTGAAAATTTGCAGATTGGTTTAATTAAACACTTGACGAAAAATAAAGAAATCAAGCTGGCGGTCAATCCGGGTTCCTATGAAATTAAAAAAGGCGCGGTGGAATTCAAAAAAATCCTGCCTTATACTGAAATTTTATTTGTAAATAAAGAGGAGGCCGAGGCTTTGGCCGGTCACGCCAAAAGTACGCTCGATACAATAAAAAAACTCCATCAACTGGGGGCGAAAAAAGTGGTTTTGACCGATGGACACTCCGGATCATTCGCTTCCGATGGCCGAAATTGCCATTCAATGGGCATTTATCCGGTCGCGGCGGTCGGAAAGACCGGCGCCGGCGACGCCTACACCGGCGGGTTTCTCTCGGCCGTTATTTGCGGCGAAAATTTGGAGGCGGCCATGCGCTGGGGTACGGCCAACGCCACCGGAGTCATTCAAAAGCTCGGCGCGCAAAAAGGCTTGCTGACAAGAAGCGGGATCGCCAGCCTAATTAAAAAATATCCAAAAATAAATCCGGTGATTGTTGCTTGAACGGGCTAGGCTCGCGCCAACCAGCGCTGATCGATTTTTCTTCCTCGAAAATGTTCGCGCGCCCTTTTCAAAGCATCAAAACTGATTTTGACTTCCAGTTGAGCGAGACCGTGCCGGAATGATTTGATAAACTCGCGAATTTCACCGGCGACCGTCGCGTGATCCGGATCTCGGGCCAGTATTTTCAAATCTTCCAATATCCGAATCATACCCCTCAATGATTCCTGAAAACCACTGATCTCCGCCTCGTATTTCTCTCTTTCAGTGGACGACAACGCCTGCGCCGCGAATTTTTTTATTTCCATTGTAATATCCACAAGAAGATGATTCAACTCCGCCCGCGCTTCCGGCTCCAAGATCCCCGCCAATGCCCCGCGATACAATTCTTGCCAACCCCCGCCCGATGTCTTGAAAAGACGGTAGGCTTTTTTTAGAGACGGCGACGCTTTTTGCGTCAATAACTTTTCAAAAAATAATTCCCGATATGAATCCAGTAATTTGCCGAACGCCTGACGGTGCGCCCAGGTTCTCAGGCCATAATCCACGGCCGCCTCTTCCAGCTCCGCCAAAGTCGCTTCTCCCCGGCGCGACCGCGCCAAAACATCTCGTACCGACGCGACCGTCTCGCTCGGCACGAGTGGTGGCACGAAAGCAATCAATGTTTCCACCATTTGAATGGTGTAGGTATGGGGGTGTTTGGGCGACACAAGGGTGATCAATTACGAATTACGAATTTCAAATTACGAATGACGATTACGACGGACAACGGTCACTATTCGTAATTCGTAATTCGTAATTTTTAATTACATTACTTTCAGTATATCACAAACCAATGTACGCCACCATCGGCGTTTTGAAATACGAACGAGCAGTTAACTCGCTGTTTTCCCAATCTCATACAGCGCGATCCCGGCCGCCACACTTACATTCAAACTTTCCTTTCGTCCTCTCATTGGAATGTGCGCCACATAATCGCATAAATCCAATATATCCGGGCGGACACCGTCCACCTCATTGCCGACGATGAGCGCAATCGGCCGAGAAAACGAAATTCCGCCGATATCGCGGCTTACCGCGTTTTTTTCCAGTCCGACGATCGCCACTCCCCGCTTTTTCAAAGTCTTGACCAGCCGCTTCAAATTATTCTTTCTCTCCCACGGCACCCACAATTCCGCGCCGAGCGACACTTTGTCTATCTGCGGCCGCGGCGGGCAGGGCGTGTAGCCAACCAAAAAAATTTTGGTTACGCCGCAAGCGTCCGCGGTTCGAAACATCGCTCCGACATTGTGGCAAGAACGAATATCCGGCAAAATCAAATAAAAATCGTTATTTACAGCAAAATTCATAAAAAAAAATAATGCCACTGTTTCGCAGTCGCATTATAACACTTTGTAAATTGTAATCAATTCATTCGATCAGCCCGACGAAATTCTGGGCACAAATAAAAAAACAGCTACCATGAGCATGATACCTGCCGTGAGATAATAATAAACAAAAGACATTTCGGACTTGTTGGCGTCCGAAGCCATTGATTTGCTTTGCATATTTGTTTTGGTTTTTGTTTTTGCCGTTTTGCCGTTTTGCCGTTTTTTCGACCTTTTTTCCCTCTTTTTTTTCCTCCTCTGCGTATTTTTACAGAGATAGTATAACACAAAATTGACCTTTTGTCAAATGTGTCGTACAATTTAATCATGGAACATGGAGTATAGAGCAAAAAAAACGCCGAACGAAATTGAAATTACCAATCACTACGCGTTCATGGGGTTCACAATTCGTAATTATGGATAATCATTACCTGGACAATCTGAAAAGAGCGACAAAAGGCCGTGTTTTGATTTACATTGATGCCGCCAATTTAGAGTGTTCTGTCCGAGATATGTGGGTGAACCCGAAAGATATTATCTCTGAATACAAAAAACATACCGCCGATCAGTTGAGATGGCGGGTTGATTATGATAAATCCAATAATTTTTTTAAGAACATCTGCGATTTGGTGGAAATAAAATTCTACTCGGTTGATTTTCAAACGGAATCACACCGAAAATTTTTGTGGTTCTTATCTAAAGTCTTGAAATTCAAGCTACAGACGAAACCTCTTAAGGAATACCCGGATCATACCCCTGAAACGCCCCATCGAAAGGCAAATTTTGATGTGGAAATAGCAGTTGACGCCACCCGCAAGTTGGGCCAATATGATACTCTAATCCTTTTTTCGGGCGATTGCGATTTTGAGTATTTGATAAAATTCTTAAGAGGACAAGGAAAAATTGTTATTGTCTTTTCCAGAGTCGGTCATGTGGCCAAAGAACTGCCCCCCGCCAGCAGTTATTATTTTGATTTGATTGACTTTAGACAAGATTTGTTAAAAATTGAGCTAAAAAAAGCAAAAAATCTCCCTTGAGGGAGACTTTGCAGTTCATTGCAAACGATACTGCTACCGCTTGTAAGATAATAATACCACACCCTAAATATTTTTGTCAATGCCAACTAAACCAGTGATTGAAATTATGAAACCCCTTTCCCGCTATCTCCGTGAATTCCTGGAACACCTGGAAATTGAAAAAAACCGAAGCATGCTTACTATCCGCAATTATGAGTTTTATTTGGGAAGATTCATTGGTTGGCTTGGGGACAAAGCACCGAGCGCCATTACCGCCGACAAGGTGCGCGAATACCGCTTGTGGCTCAACCGTTTGGTGGATGTCCACGATACCCCCCTCAAAAAAAATACCCAGAACTACCACCTGATCGCTCTCCGCTCGTTTTTGAAATATCTGGCCAAGCGCGATGTCGCCACGCTTATTCCGGAGAAAATTGAACTGATGCGCATGCCTGACCGCGAGGTTAGTTTTCTTGACGGTAGCGACCTGAACCGTATTTTGGAAGCGCCGCTCAAAAACGCGGAGGCGGATGTCAAATCCAACCCCCTCATTAAATACCGAGACAAATCAATTCTGGAATTACTGTTCTCCACCGGCTTGCGCGTATCGGAATTGGCCGGCCTTAAAAAAGACAGCTTGAATTTGAACAAGGACGAATTCACGATTTTCGGCAAGGGACGCAAATCCCGCGTGGTGTTCATTTCCGAGCAAGCCCGTTATTGGCTGAAAAAATATCTCGGGGCACGCCGGGACTTAAACCCCTACCTGTTTGTTTCGCACGACCGGCGCGGTGGCGCAACGGTTAAAGTTAAAACCAAAGGTAAGGCTGAATCGGACGATCACCCACTCACCGCCCGTTCTATTGAACGATCGGTTCAAAAATACGCTCGCCTCGCCGGCATCACGAAACCGGTGACACCGCACACTCTCCGCCATTCCTTCGCCACCGACTTATTGCAAAACGGCGCTGACATCCGTAGCGTCCAGACTATGCTCGGCCACAGTTCCATTACCACCACTCAAATTTACACGCACATCACCGACAAAGAATTGCGCAATATCCACAAAAAATTCCACGGTAAAAAAAGAGCATCTTGATTGACTTTCCGGCCAAAAAGAGTAAGATAGCGGCTATATTCGGAATATCCCGACGCGAGCCCGTAGTTCAATGGATAGAACGAAAGCCTTCTAAGCTTTAGACCCAGGTTCGATTCCTGGCGGGCTCACTAATACAACAAAACTTCTCTATTTTTGGAGAAGTTTTTGTTTTAGGCATCAAACACCGGTTGGATTGACAATTTACCGAACAAAGTATAACATATTAACCTATCACGGTGTCCGGGGGTGTCCCGAGACGCGGTTGATGATTTTCTCAAAGAGGGGGAGGACAAAGTGCCTGCAAGTACGATCATCGTCCAGCACAAGGACGGCAGTCCGGCTCGGGGTGTCCGGGTCGTGGTCGGGTTCATCGCCGGGATGACGCCACCGGTCTACACCAACGACAACGGTGTCGCGGTGATCGAACACCACAGCACCGGCACGGCTCGAGTCTACGTCGACCACTCACAAAAGGAGGCATTCAAGGCACCCGGCAAGTGCGTGGTGACGCTCTCGTAGCGCAGCCGCGCCTTCGAACACAGCCGGCCTCTTCGGGGGCCGGCTTCATCATTCTTATCCCGCTCTTGCGTAGTTGGCGACAATTGCTATACTACTTCTCGGGGCATATTTATTCATAAATAAAATAAACCATATGTGGCCGCTAGTTATCTTCGTCATTTTTGTCATTCTCATCAGTATTCGCCAAGTCAACCAATACGAACGCGGGGTGAAATTTCAGCTGGGAAAATTTGTAAGCGTGGTAAATCCGGGCTGGAATCTGATCGTTCCGATAATCCAAAGCCTGACCAAGGTGGACATGCGCATCAAAGCGGTGGATGTGCCACTCCAAGAAGCCATCACCAAAGACAATGTTTCCGCCAAAATCAATGCCGTGATTTATTACAAAGTGGCCAACGCCGAAAAAGTTATTCTGGAAGTGGAAAATTTTTGGGTGGCCGTCAGCCAGCTGGCGCAAACCACGATGCGCAATGTGGTCGGTGAATTGGAGTTGGATGAATTACTCGCCAATCGCGAAGCCGCCGCGAAACGGATCAAAGAAATCGTGGACAAAACCAGCGAAAATTGGGGAATCCAAGTGGAAAGCGTGGAATTGAAAGATGTATTGCTACCGGAAAACATGCAAAGAGTGATCGCGAGGCAAGCCGAAGCCGAGCGCGAGAAAAGAGCGGTGATCATCAAGGCCAGCGGTGAACTGATTGCCGCCGAGAATATCGCCAAGGCCGCCACCGTTCTCTCCGCCTCGCCGGGAGCGTTACATCTGCGCACCTTGAGCACCATCAATGATTTGAGCTCGGATCAATCCAACACCGTTATCTTCGCCATTCCGCTCGAGGTTCTCCGCGCGTTTGAAA
>JBBTQT010000103.1:0-4289 GCA_038065575.1 Patescibacteria group bacterium | reverse complement strand
GGTTTGCGCCGGTGTCGGCAACTCGCCTTTCAGAATCAAAAAAATCGTTTCCGTAAAACTTACGCCCCGAATCAGGTCGGTCAATTTGTACCCACGAATAATTTCCGTGCCGTCGCGGCGAATGTCAGAGATGGCGGTTTGAAATTTCATATTCCGTTTTTATGATTGAATAATTGTCATTTTTCTATCATTCCCTCTACTTTAGTCTGGGCAATCCAGTAATGGACAACCCAGCCAAATTTTCTGGATCCCCGCCTTCGCGGGGATGACATTTAGCCACTTGGTGACAGTACCAATCAAGCAAATGGCTTTACCAGATCGGCCAGCTCCTCATAGGTATCCGCGATGAGCGCGCCGACGGCACGGAGCGCCTTTTCTTTCTCCACCGCCCCTTTCCCCCGCTCCACAATCGCGCCGGCATGGCCGATATTCAGGCCTTCGGGAAGGACATTCGCGAACTTGCCGCCGATATAAATCGCGAGCGGCTTCGTGTATTCTTCATTTTTGATGGCCTCCACGATTTCAAATTCATAACTGCCACCATGTTCGCCGAAAATAACTACGGCTTTGGTTTGATCGTCTTTTTCAAACATTCGCAACAAATCGGCATAAGTAGTTCCCATCAATAAATCACCACCAACATGCACGGCCGTACTTTGTCCCATTCCGGCTTGACGCATCTGCCACGAAACTTCGTTGGTCATGCCGCCGGAACGGGAAATAATGCCGATGTTGCCGGGCTGAAAAATTTCATTGACGAGCGGTCCGCCGACCACGCCGACCCGACCAACGCCGGGAGTAATGAATCCGAGCGAGCTGGGTCCGATAATCCGGATTTTTTTTTCCTTGGCGGCCGCGAGACAATAGGCCGTATCTTGAATCGGAATACGCTCGCCGATCACGCTTACAAGCGGAATATCACTCGCAATCGCTTCTAAAATCGCCGCTTTGGCGGCGAAAGGCGGAACATAAATCGCGCTTACCAGATTATTCCGGTCGACGCCGTACTGATCCGAAAAATTTATGATCGCCGAAGCCACCGAATTAAAAACCGGTTTGCCTTCCACAGCTTGCCCGCCTTTATTCGGCGTCACGCCACCGACGACATTGGTGAAATAATCCAGCATCGCCCGCGTCGCTTTGGCGCCCTCTTTGCCGGTAATGCCCTGCACCAAAACTTTTGTTTCCGAATTTATCAAAATACCCATAAATCAGCCGGTTAAATCAAAATGATTATACCCAACTTCCCTTAATCGGACATAGATCGGACGCAACAATTCGAAAAATTTTGATTCTTGCGGATTGGCGCCGGCAAGTATTCCCTGCTGAATCCTGATCGCGTCCGCATCAATCCCAAGCTCTGCCGCCACCTTGTCCACGACCGCGAAAAATTCCCGCAAAGTCTGGCCTTTTCTTTTTTCACTGCATAGTTCTGAAGCCAGAATCTGATCCATAATTTCATCCGAAAATTTTCTCCGTCCGATTGGTAGAATCAAATAAAAATTATTGAAAAAATTCGCCAGCCCCCGTTCCGGATAATTTTTCAACGATTGTTGAATTTCCATTTCAATCCGCGCTCTCATTTCCTTCGTATTTTGTCGTTCTTCCGCAATCATATTTTTTTATTAAACGATTGATCCGACCGATTTCACCGCCTCGGCCAACGCTTCGGCGGTCGCGCTCATGCTCATCTCTTTGCCGAATAATTTCATATTTAATTTGTTGCGGACAGCGCAATCCCGCATCAATCGCATCCCTTCCTCTTCAAACGGTCCGGCGCGGCGCACTACAATCGGATAATCAGGCTTGATTTCGTCGAGAGCGTCCGCGATTCCTTGGAATGTTTCGGCGACATTGGTAAAATTCGCCACGCCGCCCGCGATCCACAATCCCCGCAATCCGGGTTTTGATAAAACGATTTTCGCGAGCGCGTATACTTTTTCTCGTGGTGGATTGCCGGAGTACTCAGTATAGTTGGCCGGTTTCAGTCCGGTTTTAAGGAGCGCGTCCATATTGGCGATGCTCGCTCCGCCACCCGAAAAAAGAATGGCGATGTCCCCGTCCATTTCAATATATTTTCCGGCCGTGCCCCGATAATACCCTTCGCCCTCGTCAATTTTTTTGACGGCGATTTCCCGTTCCGTTGGCGGACGACCAAGCATCGTACGCGGTTCCAATTCTTCCCATTCTTTATGGCGAAAAAAAGCGTCATCGTCCAGCGCGATTTTGGCATCGGCGGCTACCCATTCACCGCTTTCGGTTTTTACAAACGGGTTGATTTCCACGACGCGCGCGTCTTCCGCGCGAAAACATTCCCATAACTGTTGTCTCACGACTCCAGTATCAAGATTCTCCGAATTCCGTATATCCAACCAAACTTTTTCAATCTTTTCTTCAGAAACATCTTCAATATCCATACCGCCTTGCGCGGAATAAATTAACAGCGGTTGTTTTTTATTGGTATCATAAATAATGGAAACATAATTTTCTTCTACGATATTCAATTTTTCTTCAATCAAAACCGCGGCCACATATTGCCCGCGGATCTCCATCGCGAAAAGTTCAGCGCAGGCTTTTTTAACTTCGTCCGCGTTGGCACAAAATTTAATGCCATTATTTTTGCCTCGTTTGCCGGACAATACTTGCGCTTTTACGACCACCTCCTTGATACCCAAATCACTATATTTCGCGACAAAATCATCGCCACGGCGCGCGACCACGCCCTTCGGTATGGCAATCCCGTGTTTCGCGAATAACTTTTTTCCTTCAAATTCGTAGAGATTCATACAGAGAGTTGACAAATTTAAGCCGACCTGCTATATTATAAATAATCACCAACGGAAAAGATCACCCTATACGGTTTCGTCCTTATAGGGCCTTTTCTTTTTTATAGGCCATTTTTTCCTTCAGTTCATTCATATATCGTAAAAATGGTCTCATCATTCTAAACTTAAGTAAAGCTGAAAATTTAAATTTGTTAGGTATCATCAAGGCAGCGAGTTTGTCTTTTTCAATAAAATACATACATTTTCCACCAACAAATAGGTGGAATCAACCCGAATACTACGATAATAAGTGTAGCGTCAAATCGCCTAATTTACAAGGGGGGGCAAGATAATTTTTCAATAAAAAAATATCCCGACTAGGTGGGATATTTTTTGTCCTGAATGATCGCAAAATTTACGAGCATTGTGGGAATTGGAGCGCGCGGTGAGGATAGCGCGCTCCAGCGGAACAGAAGTCCCGACTTTTCTCCTTGGTTGGTAGGGTCAGTCCGAGTGGCAGACGAGGTCGTCGCCGACGACTTCCGGCACCCGCAGGTAGCCGTACTTGTCGACACAGGCGATCGCCGCCTCGTACCCGACCGATTCGGTGTCCTTGGGGATGATGCCGTAGATGACGATCTTTGTCGCCCCCACGCTGAACAGCCCCTGACCAGAGTCGACCGGTACCGGACTTGTGGTGAAGGTACTCGCAGATCCATTGGTCGACTCGTAGTCGAACCAGAGGGTGGTTTCATAGAAGTTCATGAAACCAACCCCATAAAATGGAGCTGGCACCTCGTGGACGCAGAGGGACGGGTCGTCAAAACCCACCCCGACCTTGTAGCACTGGTCGCCGGTCTGGTCCAGACCGTCGTCGCAGTCCTTGCTGTTGTCACACGGCATGCAGTTCCAGTACCCGCCGAAGTCCGCGCAAGCCATGCTGCCCGGACCCCACTGGCAGCTAGTCCAGTCCCACTCGTTCACGCACCCCAGCGCGGGGTCGCATGAATCCGTGGTGCATGGGTTCCAGTCGTTGCAGTAGTAGCTCTCCGCATTCTGGCACGTCCCCCACTCGTAGTCGCAGGAGTCAGAAGTGCAGACGCTACCATCGTCGCAGTCCTTTGGCTTGTCCAGGCAGATGCCACTCTCCGGATCGCACCAGCTGTCGTGGCACTTGTAGCCACTGCACACCTGGGGGTAGGCGTAGAAACACCGCCCGTATTCGCATGAACCGTTGTAGTTCACGCTGGCGTTGCCGACACACCGGTTGGATGTCGGACACTGCCCCCCGCCGACAGTGCAGGGGATGCAAAAGTCAGATGTCAACTCGTGGACGCAACTGCCGGGGGCGGGATCGCAGGAGTCATTGGTGCAGGCGGTGCCGTCGTCGCAGTCCTTGCCGTCGTAACTGCAACCGTAGTAGTCCTCCGAACTGCACGATTCGGTCGTGCAGAGGTTGCCGTCGTCGCAGTTCTTTGGGGAGTACTTGCAGTGGGAATCCACGCACTCCCCGACGACGCAGGA
>JBBTQT010000102.1:0-12087 GCA_038065575.1 Patescibacteria group bacterium | reverse complement strand
AATGTGGTGTGGGGAGAAAAAATTTTAATTGGAAATATCAGTTATCAAATTACCGGACTGAAGCCGTTTACCAATCGACCCTTCGCCACCATCGGCAACGATTGGGCTCTCGCCCGCCAGTTGCTCAGTGCCGAACAAAAAAAAGAATACGCCAAAATCGCGCGCGCGGTGGGTGGAAAACTGGCCATCGCCGGTTGGAAAGGAGAATTCGGCATTGATGTAATGCTTGACAACCGCTCCGGACGACTTTATCTCATTGAAATCAACGCCCGGCAACCGGCCAGCACGAGTTGTGAATCTTGGCTACAAGGCGAGGAATCCGCTCGAAATGGATTGATGACTGTATTTGAGGCTCATTTATTGGCATTGTTGGATCAAGAATACGCCGGAGAAAATTTAATTAAAATTAGAAATGGCGCGCAGATCGTGCAAAAAGTAATGCTGACCGGTAAAGAAACACCGCCCGATTTGGTTATGAAAGACGCGGGCATATTTTCCAGGTCCGGATGGCGAATAATTCCTTACGAGCATACGGAACCGGAACAGGACTGGATCAGAATGCAAACCAAATCCGGCATCATGGAAAGTCCGGGTGTTTTGAATGACCACGGCCATGGCGCTTTGTCATTTTCGTTATCCACTCTGCATGATAGCCGATTCGGACTTAAACGCGCCGGGGTAATAGTCACTAAAAACAAAAAAATTCTTCTCTTTCGCCGTCATCATTTTGGAACGGATTATTACTCCGTTCCCGGGGGACGACAGGATCATCCGAATGAGACGCTGGCTGACACTGCCCGCCGTGAATTGAATGAGGAATTAAATTTGGATGTCAGATTGAGCAAATCCGAGCCGATCAAAGTGTCTTCACTGAATCGCGATGAATTTTATTTTTTTGCCGAGTCGTATGCCGGCGAACCAAGGCTTAGCGGCGAGGAATTGGAGCGAAACAGCGCGGATAATTCTTATATCCCCGAATGGGTAAATTTCAAGAAATTAAAAGAAATAAATTTATTGCCGCTATCATTGAAGAAAAAACTGATCAAAATTCTCAAATAATTATGCCGACCAAAAGCCTTTCACCCCAAGCCCTGGGAGTAATCAATGACTACGCCCACTTGCCGTTCGCCGGTCGCGATATTTCCGTTCCTTATTTCAACAATCAGCGCGTTGGCGTCCGGGTCGGCCTGCGCGCTCTCATCGGCAAGGGTTCGGCGGAGGATATCGTTGAAGAGGCGAAAATTATTTCTTTGCGCGACAAAATCAATCTGGATCGGCTGACCGGCGAGCAATTGAAAAAATTTTTAGTTGACAACAATCTCGGTTTAGATTGTTCCGCGTTGGCGTATTATGTACTCAACGCCGAACTCTTGAGCCAAAATAAAAAGCCGCTGAAAAATTTAATAAAATTTCCCTACGCCAAAAATCCCATCAGAAAATTATTGATGAAATTACGGCCGGTGGAAAATGTCGCCGTAAATACTTTGGCTCATGAAAATAACAGCCGAGTTATTGAATTAAAAGATATCCGTCCGGGTGATATGATTGTCATGCTTGGCGCGGGCTTGCAACATCATCTGAACCATATCCTACTCATCCACAGAATTGATTATAATGAACAAAATGAACCGACCAAAATATATTACACCCATTCCTTCAAATGGCCGAGCGATGGAAAATACGGAACCGGAATAAAACAAGGAACGATTGAAATCACCGCTGTCGGCATGAATTTATCGGAACAGGAGTGGAAGGAATCCGGCCGAACCGGGAATGACAATGAAACCTTTAGGCACGCGAAATTGTCAAATACCCTTTGCATTAGACGGTTGAACTGTCTTTGATACCGCTTGCGGTGATTTTAGAATTACGAATTAAAAATTACGAATTGTGATGCGAGAATTCGTCATTCCGGGATGACGCTGTATTCGTAATTCGTAATTCGTAATTTTTAATTATTAATTGCCGCTTTCCCTTGTTTTCCGAGCCGGCCTATGCTATTATACGGCTACTATGCCGATAACGGTTGAGCACTTGGATTTATTAAGAAAAGCCATTGGTTTTGGCTTGTTTTCTTGTTTTTTCGCTTTTTTGTGGGCGCCATTCCTCACCAAACTGCTTTATAAATACAAAATCGTTCGTAGCGCCGAATTTGACGCCAGCCTCTCCTTGGACGGTCGGCGAGACAAGGCGGGGGTGCCGATTATGGGCGGATTATTGGTGATTGTGACGGTCGCGATTATCACCATCGCTTTTAACTGGGAACGCAAATTTACCTGGGTGCCAATCGGCGTTATGCTTCTCGCCGCCGTTCTCGGCGGAATTGACGATATCCTGAATATCTATGGAACTCGCCGACGGAACCGCGGTTTGAAGCAAATTATCCGGTTGATTGGCGTGCACAAAGATTGGAAGCAGAGAATCTGGCTGGCCATTACCCTGCCATGGTCGATTTTCAAACGCACCTCCCTCTGGCTCGGTTCGCACCCCGGACGAGGTATGCTCGTTCATGAAAGACTAATCATGCAATTTATCGCCGGCGCGATCACCGCTTGGTGGGTATTCGTAAAATTGGGCGAACATTGGCGGACAATTTATATTCCGTTTGACGGTCAAATTGATATTGGCATTTGGCTCATTCCGCTCATTATTTTCTTTGTGATGTTCACTGCCAACGCCGTCAACTTCGCCGATGGCATGGATGGGTTGGCCGGCGGATCGCTCATCATCACATTTTCGGTCTTGACGCTCCTCAGCTGGGTGTCGGGATATTCCGCCATCACCATCCTCAATTCCACGGTGGTTGGCGCGCTCATCACTTATACTTATTTCAATATCAAACCGGCGCGATTCCAGATGGGCGATGTCGGATCGCTCGGACTCGGGGCATTACTCGCGATCAATACCATCGCCATCAACAAAATGATTTTGCTCCCGCTCCTCGGATTTATTTTTTACGCCGAGATTGTTTCCGTGGTGATTCAAATAATCGGCCGACATTTATTCGGGGTCCGTGTTTTTCGCATGGCTCCTCTCCATCACCATTTTGAGTTGAGCGGCTGGGGCGAAGAAAAAACCGTGATGCGTTTTTGGGTCGTTCACGCCGCTTTCGTATTCCTCGGCTTGTGGATTTCCTTGCACTGATATGGCTCATACTTATCTATCTTGGGACAAAAAAATCATTACTGATTTTGCTTCCGAAAATATCAATTCATTATATAATCAGGGGTATGTCTTTACTCGTGCCGGTTGGGGCCGGATGGACCAAACCAGAAGCCTGCGAATTGATTTGAAGAAATTCAAACTGACGAGCGAAAATAAACGAGTTTTGAAGAAGGCCGAAGCAATGGAATTGAAAACATCTTCCATCCCCTATTCCGACTATCACTGGTCAATCGGGAAATTGGCGACTGATTTTTATACGAAAAAATTCGGCGCCGGAACATTCAGCGCGAATAAGGCCAAGGAATTGATGACTAATAAGGATAAAAGCAATTTCAATGTTCTTTTGCAATTTGTCCTCCCGAGCGAGGCCTCTCGGACGCAACCAGATGATCCCTCGCCTGCCGCAGTCGGCTATTGCGTAGCCCGCGAAACAGACGAAATCCTGCACTACTGCTATCCGTTTTATAATACCGAATCGGCAATTCCAAACCTTGGTATGGGGATGATGCTCCGCGCCATCCTTTATGCGAGCGAAGCGGGTAAAAAATTTATTTATCTCGGCTCGTTCCAGCGGCCGGGCGACAGCTACAAATTGCAATTTGAGGGGCTGGAATGGTGGGACGGATTGAGATGGACGGATGATATAGAAAAACTCAAAATAATTCTGAATTAGCTTATTTTATGGATATTAAGTCCGAAAACGCCACCTTTCCCCCCGAGAGATCCGAACAGGAAACGGAGAGCGCTGTCGCCTCCATCATTGAATCCGCCGTGATGGAGCCAAACCCACCCAAAATCCCGACTTTAATTACCTTGAACTATGGTAGCAAGGAGCTTGATCTGTTTTATAACGCGGAAAGAAGCAGATTCAGAACCGCGGTGCAGGGATATGAAGACAGAGAAAGAAAACCGGAGGAAACACGCTTGCTGTACCTAGCGGCGCGGAAATTGATGCAGGAAATCGCCAACCGACGGCAAGGCGAGGTAGAGTACGCGCTTGAAACAGTCGATGAAAAAATGATTCAATTCGCCCAAGGTCATGGTCGGAGAATTTTTGATTGGGATACGGGGGAGGAAAAGGAATTTAGAACAAAAAAAGGAGACATCTACAAAAAATGGGTATTTCAAAAAACCCTCCGGCCAGACTTATCTTAGCGCCAAGAAAATGAAAATACACTTCATCGGCATTTGCGGAGTGGCCATGAGCGGCCTCGCGATCGCCCTCAATAAAAAAGGTTTCATAGTGAGCGGAAGCGACAAAGGATTCTTCCCTCCCATTTCCACGCACCTTAACCGTGCCGCCATTTCGTATTATCCGGGCTGGCACCCGGATAAAATGATCCAAAACGGAGTACCCGATCTGGTTATCGTGGGAAATGTCGCCTCATCGCAAAATCCGGAATGGCAATTCGTCCTAAAAAACAAAATAAAATATAAATCCTACCCCGAAGCGGTGGCGGAATATTTTGTGAAAAAAAACTCCATTGTCTGCGCCGGCACCTATGGCAAAACCAGTAGCAGCGCCCTATTGGCCTGGATTCTCCGGGAAAACAATTTCGCTCCCGGTTATATGTTCGGCGGACTGGCAATCAACGAAATTGACTCCGCCGAGATTTCCGAGAGTGATTGGTCGGTGTTGGAAGGTGACGAATACAAAAGCGCGCGCTGGGACAACGAACCGAAATTTTCCCATTATTCTCCCACTCACCTGCTCCTTACCGCCGTTAATTGGGATCATGCCGATGTTTATCCGACGGAAGATAGTTATTTTAAGGCTTTTGCCGATCTGGTTCGCAAAATTCCGAAAAACGGTCTGATTGTCGCCTGCGCCGATAATGAAAACTCCGAAAAAGTAATCGCGAAATCCGATTGTAAAATTGTCCGCTACGGCAAAACGCAAGCCTCTGATTATTCATACGCGAATGTTCGGGAAAGCAAATTCGGCCTTGAATTTGACATCATTCATAGTGGCGATAATTATCAGATCAAAAGTGGAATGTTGGGCAAGTACCAAGCGGAAAATATTACCGGCGTATTTGCAATGGCGAATGAAATTGGCATTGAGGCGCGAGAAATCGTCCAATCAATCGCTACTTTTAAGGGAATGAAAAGACGATTGGAGAAAAAATTTGAGGGTGAAATAACCGTCCTTGATGATATCGCCCATTCGCCCCTCAAGGCCAAGTCCGCTTTGCAAACCGTGAGAAAAATTTATTCCGGAAAAATCATCGCGGTTTTTGAGCCTAATGCCGGCAACCGCCAACCGGAATCCGCGCCAGGATACGACCACGCTTTTCAAGCCGCCGATACGGTGATAATCCCCCGCCTCACCAAAATTAAAATTGATGAGAAGGCGGACGCGCGGCCGATTGAAGGAGAGGAGTTGAAGAATTTAATTTCAAAAACTCATAATGGATCAATCTATATTGATAATGACGATGCTCTCATAAATTACATCATCCAGAACGCTTACGCCCGCGACGCGGTGATATTCCTCGGCTCGCATGGTTGGCGCGGTATGATTGAGGAATTAGTTGAAAAATTGTCACGGCTGAATCCGGACAGACGAATTGTCTCAATCAAGTAAGAATAGACAAATTAAAAATTTCCTGTAATGAACTGCCGTATGCCCGCAAAAAAAGACCATTCCTTCGCGCTGGCAAAAGGAATAGCGCTTGACATTGACGATACTCTGTCCAATACCCTCTATCGCCTGGTGAGGCAAATGCGCGCTCTTTTCGGCAATCCGGAGAATTTAACCACCGCGGAGATAATAAAAAAATACCATATTATTGACTATATTCCCTATTGGCAGACTGCTGAAATTATCGCCTGGATAAAGAAAACTGTGGATTCGGATGACGCCAATAAAGATTTTCCATTGATGGAAAATGCTCAAAGAATGGTAGCGAAGATTGACAAGAGCGTCAACATTTCCTGCTACCTTACATTGCGCCGACAGGAAGTGATTAGCGGCACCGCCCGCTGGCTCAAAAAACACGGGTTTCCGGATAAACCGATTATCTGTCGACCCAATGACATGGAATATAACGACGGCCATGACTGGAAGGCCAAGGTTTTGATGGCCAATCCCAGCCTATTGGGTTTGATTGACGACAATGCCAAAATTATTAAGCATCTATCCGACGATTATGCCGGCACGATTTTTCTGTTCAGACACAAGGAATACAAAAATGATTCAAAAATCAAAATTATTCCCTGCAAAAATTGGTTCGTGACGCTGAAAGAAGTCAAAAAAAATTTTACTTCCCCTCGTCCACCACTTCGGCCGTGACTTCGCCATCGGCGATATTTTCAATGCCGAGCGAGATGCCGCAAACATCGCATTCAATCACATCGGCCGGCGCGAGCTGAGGATAACGCGCCAAATTCACTTCGTTCTTGCATTCTGGACAAACTAAACGCATATTGTTAAAATTAAGGCTAAACGCACTGATAAATATACAATAAAGTCCGGCCGGTGGCAAGCGTCGCACTGTTGATGAATCCAGACTAATTTAATCGCCCATTACTATGAAAACGCCGCAATTACCCTGTCCCCGATTGGCCGCCGCCATCGGTGTGTCTGAAATATATCTCAAGCGCGAGGATTTGGATCACTTCGGATCGCACAAGGGCCGGTCAATTCCGTTCATGATCGAAACCTACGAGAAAAAGCAAGGACTGAAAAATTTCGTAATCTCTTCATCCGGGAACGCCGCGCTCGCCGCGATTATCATGATTCAAAATCACAATGAAAATAATCCGGATAACCGACTTAAATTGACTGTCCTTGTCGGTAAAAAAATCAGCGCGGAAAAATTTAATCATTTAAGCGCGCTCGCCAAAGGCGATTTGAACATCACTATTATCCAAACCGACCGCCCCAAACAGGAAGCTTTCCGAATGGACAAAAGCGGAGAGGCTAAATTCCTGCGCCAATCCACCGATGATCTGGCATTAGTCGGTTATTTTGAATTGGCCAAGGAACTGGCGCATATTCCCAATCTGCGAGCGGTTTTCATTCCCACTTCATCCGGCACCACGGCGCAAGCGCTCGGCGAAGAATTTCAGAAATTGAAATTACCCATTCAAATTCACATCGTTCAGACAACCGCCTGCCACCCGATCGCCTCATCATTCCCATTGACGGAAAATGCGGTAGGATTGAAAACGGCATCTCCAAATGATAAAACCTCCATCGCCGGCGCGATTGTGGACAAGATCGCCCATCGCAAGGAAAAAGTTTTGGCAGCGATTATGGCCAGCCACGGCGGCGCTTGGATTGCCGATAATGAAGAAATCAGAACGGCGATGAAAATAACCCACGAGAACGCGGACGACCTAAAAATCTCCACCAATAGCGCCCTCGCGGTTGCCGGACTGATTAAAGCGGTTAAAAACGGCTGGCAGTGGGACGGACCGGTGGCCTGCCTGATTACCGGCAAATGAACAAATTATTTGACGACGAATTTGCGTTTTTTTATATCAATAAAAACATCACGCAGAGACACCAACGCCCAAACGCCGTTCAAAACCGCGAACGGATAACTGTCGATTTTGAAAGCGTAGAAGACGAGCAAAACTCCGCCGATGAAATTAACTGCGTCGTATTTGAGCGAGTTGGATTTCCAAAAACCCAGCTGATTCAGGATAAAAGCGACCAAAATCACGGTCGCGCCACTCGTTCCGATTAAATTGATACCTTCCATATTGGTCTACATTATTTATTTAACCAATTCATTGCCACCTCTTTAATTTTTTCATACCAAACTTTCTCATTATCACATTCAGCAGCTATCCTATTGGAACGCTCAAAAAAACGTTTTATATGATTTGGTTCTGGAATATACGACGCTTTATAAGAATCGTCCACCATTTTTCGAAAAATATCTAAAGGCAATGGGACAATTATAGAAGTTCCTCCATAGTAACTGATATTCATCTTATGCAAAGCATAAAAATGAGCGATACAGGCATCATTTATGTTTGGAGCGATAAACAGGCAATATGCCGGTTTATTTGCTTCTTTTTTTAATTTTGCAAGATGTCGAGTAACAGGTTCTCCCTCTGTTTCATACTGTCTCTGTCCACTTTGCATTGTAACTTCCACAGTCAGGCCAAAACCACCATAATCGCAAGTGATATCGGCTATATTTCCTTGCGCTGTGGACATAGGATTGCCAAAGTCATCAAATTTTAGGTTTGCTCGGATATTACCACCATCTAACATTGTCATTGCTCTCCAAATATTCCATTCCAACATTAACGGTGTATCATATAATGAATTATCAAGAATTTGATTGAAAATTGTATTGATTTCCTCAAATAACCGATAATCTTTAATTTCACTAATTTGTTTAATTATAATTTCTTCTTTTCGATTTTCCAATTCGTCAGCAAGTATGTTTTTAAGGTCTTGCAAAGCAAGAGATTTACCTATTTTAATTTGAGGAAATTCCATTCTAATTTTTTGTTCAAGCAATTTTCTGTTGTCGGTTAAAAGAGTTGGTGTATCCACACTGCCAAGATACGGAATATATTTTTTTTCATTATTCACAAAACACGGTTCTCTATCCGTATGTTCTAGAAAATAATCAACTTCCTGAACCTTTTCAGGAACCACTGAGAGAGACTTTCCCAGATGAGATATGTAGATAAGACCCGTTGCCCGTAAATATCGGAAACAAGCATCTGCGTAATCTCGCATATTACTTGCTTTAGTTTTTAAAAATTTGGCAATAGAGGAATTCGTAGTTCCTCTTGTTTTTATATTGCCCGACAATATATCGTTTTTATATATTTGTCTCATTTCCGATTCCAAATATTCCGCGCGAAATTTTTTATAATTTCCGGAATATTGTGTTTTTGCTGTTCTAAATCGTTCAATTTTTGAAACGATACTGTCAAATTGGCGATAATCGACTAGTTGTAAACCGAAGAACATTAATTCATCGAATTTCAAAGACCCGAAATGCCTAATCAAACGAAACAATTCAAGATATGGTTTTACCCAAAAATCCGCCGAGTTTCCAGAAGGTTTATGAAAAGGAGATGGAATTTGGAACTTAAGCAATTGTCTTAAAAATATTTCTTCTTTACGCTTTGATTTCACTAATTCCCTACCCGCAGAAGTCAAACTTATAGTAGGGGATAAAACGACAAAACCAAGCGATTTTGGCGCTCGATTTATCCTGTCCCTTGCGCTAAAAGCCGGGTCATTTGCTCCTTCTCCATTGAAAAAATTTTCTTCTTTCAACAATTTCATGAAGGCTCTTTGGGTGTCAACATTCCATTGTTGACCTGAAAAATGAGTATTCAGTAATTCAATTTCAGGAATCATTTTGGCCGGTGTTCGCGGTGATGTCGTAACGAAAATTATTTTACTGTCAATTCTTGACATAATGTTCTGATAATTCCTTTTGAAATTCTAACTTGGGAAAATGTTTATTGGATTCATTCCCGTAGTTAGATATTAAAATATGAGTTGCGGATGATTTGAACCTATTCCTGATATTCACTGCATACGATTTGCCATATTCCTCCACTATAAATTCATTATATAGTTTTTCGGTTAACGTTGTTCTGCCAATAACCATTAATGCCTTACATTTAAGACTTTTAAAATCATTCGCTAATTCGGTCTGGTTTTGTTCGTTAAATCCATCTTTGTATTCAGCATTTCCGTAATCGGAAAAAATGCAGTCGTAGGGTGGATCTATGAATATAAAATCATCTTCAGTCGCCGCGCCAAAAATATGCGCATAGTCAAGATTATAAATTTCCGCATTGGCGAGTAACTCACTATGCGCCTTTGTTACTAAAGTGGTGTTAAGATTTACATATCTTCCATACGGCACATTGAACTCCCCTTTGGCGTTATATCGGATCATTCCTGAATACGCAGTTTTGTTTATAAAAAAATATAAGAGGGCGTCTGAATATTTTTTTTCAGTTAAATCATTGAACATATCTCTGATACGGTAATACAAAACCTCATTTTTATCATGAACTCGTAAATGAGGCGTTTTTGATTTTAAATCCTCAAATTCTTTTCGATTAATAATATATATTCTCTCAATCTCATGAAGTTCCTTACTTAGCAAATCAAAATTAGATTGTACACCCTTGTAAAATGCCATTAATTTTGAATTGATGTCATTTATTATCGCCTTCTTTGGCTCCAAATAGAAATACAAAGCTCCTCCACCGAAAAAAGGCTCAATATACCTTCCTGCAAATTGGGGGATATGTTTAATGATGTTTGGTATTTCTTTCGATTTACCACCTCTGTATTTCACTAATGGCTTCATACTCTACTTCTTTCGTTTTTTTGTGAGCCGGGGATGCCGAGCATTCCTGTCAGGAGAGCTTTTATTTTTTTACATTGTAATTATAACAGTTTCTATCCAGATTGATGTGTCAAACAATTTGGATAATAATTAAAATGGTTGCTATCCGAGGCAAAGGCGAACGACTCAGCGAACAGCCACCATTACCAGATCCTCGCCGTCTTCAATTCCGCATTTGACATTTTTTCTGATAAAATATTTCTCCTTCGTTTTGAGACCGGCGTCATGGAACAACCTCTCCATTTCGGCGACAGTCAATCCATGATAATATCTTTCACCCAAAACTTTTCCGGCATTATCTTTCCACGGAACCATGATATCACCATCCTGGTCGACTCTGATTTCCGGAAATTTCTTCCTCCCCCACTCGGAATAGAGGTTCCAGTTTACGAGCACGATCGTTCCGCCCATTTTCAAAACTCTTTTCATTTCCCTGAGCGCCTTAATCCTCGATTCTGCGGTCGGCAGGTGATGAAAAGAACGCAAGCAGTAAATAAGATCTAAATAATTGTCCTGAATCGGCAAGGCCGACATCTCGGAGCAGATGAATTTGAGCGCGGGAAATTTTTCCTTGGCGATTTTGATCTGCTCCTCGCTTTGATCCACACCAACATAGTCAACTTGAAATTTCTCCAAAATACTGTATAATCTGCCCGACCCGCACCCCAGATCAAGCACCCGGTCGCCCGGGCGGCAGTAGTCGGTCAAAAATTGAAATTCCTCGCAGTGGGGCGAGCGTTTGCGCGCATAATCGGTGGCAATGACATCGTAAACTCGACGATTGTGCTCAATCATGAGTTCTGCTTCATTATCATTCATAATCACGGAAATGGATACTTTTGAGAAAATAATTCTCTTTATTATAAGCGAAAAACCGGCCAACAAGGCTGAATTTGACGATGCTCGCCGCCGAATATGCAGTCGTCTTCGCATTGCCCAACCCGGCAATCGCCACCTGCTAAAAGCATACCAAGATTTACTGAAAAAGAAAAGAGTGGACGGAAGCCGTCTGATTGAGGAATTACTGAAAAAAGCAACCATGCGCAGCCAATCCGGCGTGGCGATCATCACCTCGCTCGTCAAGCCATTTTTTTGTCCGGGCAAATGCACTTATTGCCCGACGGAAGTGAAAATGCCGAAAAGTTATATTGCCACCGAACCGGCGGCGGCGCGAGCGCTTCGATTGAATTTCAGCCCATACGAACAAATGAAACAACGAATTTTGATGCTCCAAAAAAACGGTCATCCGGTTGACAAAATAGAATTTATCGTCAAGGGCGGAACTTGGAACGCCTACGAATTGAAATATCAATACTGGTTTATTTTGGAATCCTTTCGGGCCTGCAATGAATTATCACGGAAAAATAGGCCGCCGGAAACGGAGGATGAATCAGTCGACCGGAATGTGCGCGACGGACGCCTCGGCGCAATGGACAAACAGCCGGAAAATCAGCCATACGCCAGTCACAACCTAAACATCTCTCTCGGGGAGTGGCAGAGTGAGCTGGAGAGTGAACAGCGCAAAAACGAAAAATCAAAGCATCGGATTATCGGACTGACTCTGGAAACT
>JBBTQT010000101.1:0-1103 GCA_038065575.1 Patescibacteria group bacterium | reverse complement strand
TTTGGGCCATTGATTGATTGATGATGTTTCTTTTCTCAATGTTTTTTGTTTTAATTTGGGCGTTCATTTGTTTTAATTCAGCCTTCAGTCTTTTTCTTTCATCCGTTTCCGGTTTTATTTTTTTTTCAATGTCTTTTCGGTCTGATTTCAAATTGTTTATTTTCGTATCAAATCTTTTCGCCGCGGTTAATATCGTGGGAGCGATTGGAAATATAATAAGGAAGATAATGGTGAGAGCAAGCAAGACGCCGATAATGATGAGCGTGTACATTGGCGCGCGCAGTCCGAGTATCTTTTTATTCAATCGGGAAATCGCGTCTTCATCCGGTTTTATTTTTTCATTTATTTTTTTAATTTTATCCTCATTTTTTTTCTTTTTTTCGTTTAATTCTTTTGTGTCGCTATCTATTTGTCTTATTTTTGGTAGATGTATTAAATAATTCAGGCCTTGCCCCGCTCCGCTTTTCTCCGAATTCTCCTCTCCTTGGTCGGCTTTTTTGCCACAATAATTACAGCTTTCATCCGGATTCAAATTAGATCCGCAATTCGGGCATTTTTTTTTCGGTTTTTCATTCGCTTCGGCCTCGGGTTCTTCCGCTTCCTGCTCCGGCGACGGGGTCGGTTCCGTCTCTTCCGGCTGATTGGCTGATTCCGTTTCACCGTCCGGAGCCTGGTCATCTTCTATTGGTGGTGCCGGGGGTTTTGGTTCCGGTTCGGTTTTTTTTTCCGGCTCTTCCGGTTTTTTTTCTTCGCCTTTTTCTTTTTCATTTTCCTCATCGGTCGGTTTTTCTTCGGGTTTTTCGGCCTTTTCCTCGTCTTCTTTCGGTTTTTTTTCTTTTTCCGCGTCTTCTTTCGGCTCTTCTTTTTTCGGCGCGTCCTCGTTTGATTCATCTTTTTCGTTTTCTTTATCTTTGTCTCCTTCTCCTTCTCCTTCCTTCTTTCCTCCCTTAGATTCGTCTTCCGGTTTCTGTTCCGGTTCTGATTCTTGGTTGTCTCCAGCCACAGTTTCTCCCGGTTCAGTCTTGTCCGGCGCTTTCGCGTCGTCCGTTGCTGATGTTTTATCAGCCTCTTTTTCCGGTTCTTCTTCTGGCGCCGTGGTTTCA
>JBBTQT010000100.1:0-6128 GCA_038065575.1 Patescibacteria group bacterium | reverse complement strand
GCAATCCCCTTGTCGTAGAGTCAAGCAGTGAAAAAAAGTAATAAATAAAATTCCCTTGACGGGAATTTTATTGTCGCCAATATTTTGTTTTTAACAAAGCATTGGGGAATGAGGGTGACCGGCCCTCGCGCGCGGACTGGTTGATCCGCGTTCGTCTCTGAACGGCAGGACTGGTCGTGAAGAAAGAGCGGGTGGCCGGGTCAGCCGGCGAAGAGCGCGGAGAGTGAGTCGCCATCGTGGATGCGCCGAATCGCTTGGGCGAAGAGATGCGCCACCGGCAGAACCGTGAGCTTGGGGAAGGTCCGATGCTTTGTTGGAATCGTGTCCGTGACGACGATGCCGGCGATCGGACTCTCCATGATGTTTCTCACCGCGTTGCCGGACAGGACCGGATGGACGCAGGCCGCTTCCACCGATTCCGCGCCTCTCTCCATCAAGAAGTTAGCGGCTTCCACGAGCGTGCCGCCGGTCGCCACCTCATCGTCCACGAGCAGACACCGTTTGCCGCTGATGTCGCCGATGATGTTCACGGCCTTGGGCTTTTCGTCGTCGCCGTAGCGGCGTTTGTCCACGATCGCCATCGGCAGGTTGAGGCGGTTGGCGTAGGCACCGAGTTCCTTGGCTTCACCGGCGTCGCCGGCGACAAGGACACAGTTCGTCAGGTCGCGCTCCCGAAGGTGGTCGCACAGGATGCGCACCGCCTTCAGCTGATCCACCGGCATGTGGAAGAAGCCTTGAATCTGCGGCGAATGCAGATCCATCGTCAGCACGCGGTTGGCGCCGGCCGTCATCAAGAGGTCGGCCATGAGACGCGCCGTGATGCTGATCCGGGGCTTGTCCTTCTTGTCGCTCCGGGCGTAGGGGAAGTACGGCATGACTGCCGTGATCCGCGCCGCCGAAGCGTGCTTCAAGGCGTCGATCGTGATTAGGAGCTCCATTACTCCCTCGTTCACCGGGGGAGCGGATGTCTGGATCACGAATACATCGCACTCGCGCACATTCTCCTCGATCTGCACCAGGATGTTGTCGTTCGAGAACTTCATGAAGCGACTGCCTCCGAGGGGCACATCCAGGTGGTAGCAGATCGCCTTGGCGAGTTGCGGATGGCTCTGCCCAGCGAAGACTTTGAGTTTCCCTTGCAAAATGTTACCTACCCTCCGAATCAAAAGACAGACCCCTCCGAGGCCTGTCTTGTTTAGGAACTGTTAGTAATGTAGATTATTTTATTTTGTTTGTCAAATCAACGCGATTTTCCAATTCGGATCGGCGACCACTTTTTGCCAATGAACGGAACCGTTTTTTTGTAATTGTTGCCAGCCGGCGACCGCGATCATCGCGCCGTTATCCATGCAATATCCGGGTAAAGGGAATTTGAAATTAATTTGAGGAAATTCAATGGAAATTATTTTCCGCAAAGATTCTTGAATTTTTTTGTTGGCCGAGACACCGCCCGCGAAAATAACGGTTCTGGGACGATATTCTTCCATCGCCTTGACGGTTTTATAGACCAGCACATCGGCAATCGCTTGCTCAAAACTGGCGCAGAAATCATTGGCGGAGATTTCATCGTTTAATTGGCCATATATCCCTGCCGGTAGATTTAGAAAATTTGTTTTTATCGCTACTAGCGAATGGTCGCGAAGCCAATATAAAGCCGCGGTTTTCAAACCGGAAAAACTGAAGTCATAATTTTTCTCATGAATCATCGGCCGGGGAAACAAGATCGCATCAGTGCGTCCGGTTTCTGCGAGCTTGGAAATTTTTGGACCACCGGGATAATCCAATCCGAGCAGTTTAGCGATTTTATCAAAACACTCGCCGGCGGCGTCATCGCGCGTCGCGCCGATTTTTTCGTATTCGCCGTGATCAGCCATCAAAATAAGTTCGGTGTGTCCGCCGCTTACGATTAAACATAACGCCGGAAATTCAATCATAGTTTTTAATTCGCCTTGCCCGTCCGTAGTCCCGACCAAGTCGGGACGAAGGCGGGTAATTTGAACCGAGTGGATGTGTCCTTCAATATGATTCACCGAAATCACCGGTACCTCCCATAAATAGGATAGTGCTTTGGCCGCTTCCACTCCGACAATCAGACCGGTAATGAGACCCGGGCCGGCGGTGACCGCGATCGCGTCCGGCCGATCTTGGCCATTCATTACTTCTTCAATCACCGGTAGTATATTTTCCGCGTGCGCCCGTCCGGCCACTTCCGGCACCACGCCGCCGTATTTTTTGTGGATTTCAATTTGACTGGCGGTTCTTTCTTTGATGACTTGAAAACCGGTCGCGTTCACTTCGACAAGAGCGACCGAGGTGTCGTCGCAGGATGATTCAATTCCGAGAATGCGCATAATGGCTGTTAAACAAATCTTTTAATCCCTGGAACAATAAACCAAAAACCGTTAAAAATCAAGGACAGGAAACAAAAACCGCCTTTCATAAGAAAAGCGGTTTTTGGGATACGCGAATCGTTGGTAGATTCGCGCGGTATCCCTCCTTGTTGTTATTACCTCCTTTCGGGCGAATGGGCTGGCGGATCAGTAATCTTCTCCATGAAGTTTGCGTTCGACCTCCTTGGATGAACTGCGCCATGCGGGACATCTGCTGCGGTCGGTTGTTCATCGCGACGACGATGCCCCTGATGTACTGACCGAAGGGCAACTTCATGCTCTCGGCCACGGCCTGCACTTCTTCGTGCGAGAGCGGTACGGCGGGGTTGCCGAGCCCGGTTCCCAGGTTGGTGACGAGAGCGAGATCCAGAACCTGCGCACCCATCTGAGCCGCGGCCATGACATCAGGTACCGTGGACATGGTGGCGACATCGGCGCCAGCGCGCGCCATGGCTTCGATCTCGGCCGCCGTCTCGTAGCTGCGTCCAGGCTTGAAGAAGGACACACCACGATGGAACGAGATCCTCCAGTCGAGCGCGCAACGCGCGGCAATGGCGAGCAGTTCGGGGTCGTAGGCGTTGCCCATGGGCGTGAACTCGGTGCCGAGCTCCATGGCGTCACTTCCGGCCGTCGGATCCGGGCAGTTGAAGCCGATGTGGCTTCGAATGCCGACGATGTCGCCCAGCACCAGGTTGCGGGTGACGGCGCCGACCGCGTGGGTCAGGATGAGCTCACGCACTCCGCATCGGATCATAAGTCTCGTCAGGAACACGACATCGCTGATGGGATGTCCTTCGTAGAGGTGGGAGCGTCCCTTCAGCATCACGACCGGGACACCGCCCAGATGTCCCCACCACAGCTCGCCGGCGTGTCCGGTTGCGGTGGTCGCGGGGCAGTAGGGGATGTCGCCATAGCCGCAGCACTGCGCGTCCATCAGGAGCTCGGTCATGTAGCCGAGTCCGGATCCGAGCGTGATGCTCACCTTCGGGATGAACTCGCCGAACTTGGACAGGAGAATTCCCCTGGCCGCTGCCAGTCTGTTTTCGATGGACAATTTCCCTCCTCGATTGCCCGTTTTCGGGGCGTTGGATTGGCTGATATTAACGCATTTCAGTGTTTGTGTCAATTTTGCTCAATAAAACTGCTCAAAAAACAATTGCCTAAATCATCAATTTATGGTAAAATAAAAGGGTTATTGAAGATAAAATTGTCCTGTGACCCTTTACGATTACATCAAAAAACGCCCCTACCTGATTTGGTGGGTGAAGAATTATAAGCGGCTCGGCGCCGAGCCGATTGTTGAGGCTACGCTCAATTACGGCGACTGGGACGATGTCCAAACCCTGATTAAAATTTTGGGCATAAAACGCGTGGCCAAAATCTTCCGCGCCAAGTCGCCGCCATCCGAAATGGGGCGGACAAATTATTTCCCCGAGGTCGTCAATTACTTCAATTATTACTTTGATAAGTATGCACCACATTGAAATTTTTTCCAATTCAATCACCGGTAGTATATTTTCCGCGTGCGCCCGTCCCGCCACTTCCGGAACAACCCCGCCATATTTTTTGTGGATTTCAATTTGACTGGCGGTTTTTTCGGCGATAATTTCAAAACCGTTCTCGTCGGCTTTGACGAGGGCAACGGAAGTGTCATCGCAGGATGATTCAATGCCGAGGATGCGCATAATTACCAATAATCTAATCGGGGATCTTGCCTTTCATGATATTCTTGGTAGCGTATTCAAGCATGAATCGATCAAAATCGGCTGATAAAGCAGTGGCACGCTCCTCATTGGTAAGTTGAGTGTAGTGATCCATTAGTCCCAAATCTTCGAAAAATTCGCTCATTGTTTCCGCTTTCGCCCGTTTGGCATTTTCCCCGTTGCCTATTCCAGGTAAACCATCATCAATAGTGCTTAATTTGGCGATAAAGTAGCTGTCAAAAATTTCACTCAAAAAATCAGGATTCTGTCGAAGAAATTTTACCAGCCAATTGATCGGCATAGGATTGACTTTTCGTCCATCAACTATGCCGACCTCTTTTACCGTCAGTCCATCCTGTTGCATGGTATCACGGATGATTGAGGCTGATCGTATCAATGTTTCTTTGCCGTGAGTGGGTTTTAGGCGCTTGAAGTCTTCATCAACACGCACTTCACCTAAAATTTCATTTATTCGTGTGTGCGCGTGATTGAATAATTGTTCTTGTCTCTCCCGTGCACTTAATTGTTCCGTTCCTGGTTTTGTTTCCGACATATTTTCAGTTGAATTATACTCTATTAAAATCAAGTTAACTATACAACTATAACATTTTTCTGTCTAATTTCAAATTCAACTGAAAATATGAGGAGAATTGGAGTAGTAGCGCCAAGGGGAATCGGACCCCTGTTCTTAGGATGAAAACCTAATGTCCTAACCACTAGACGATGGCGCCATTGCAAATTTACGAGGCAATTATATCGGATTATTTCAGGGAAGTCAACAGGACGCGGGGCGATTTTAGCCTATTGACAAGAAAACCGGAATAAGTTAAGATGGTTTCATAAATAGCCGCAGACAGTAGCCCGGCTTCGCTGGCGCTACGCCGGGCAGGCCACTGGTAAAGTGGTTTGGGGCGTAAGCAAGAGTGAAGCAGTTAATCATGCTACCGAGGTGTTCTATCGGATTTTTTGTCCGGTAAAGGTCGACGCCGGGCATCTGTGGTGAATAGCCACTTTTTTTGTTTATAAACTATGGCAAAAAACAAACTAGCGAAACAAGGCGCGTTTGATAATTTGGGCGCGCACTTGAAGTCAGCCAAAGCGGTGGTATTCGCCAACTTTCAAGGTTTGAAAGTGAAGGAATCAGAGGAATTGCGCAAAAAATGCCGTGAGCAGGATATATATTATGTCGCCACCAAAAAGACATTGTTGCGCAAGGCTCTTTCCGAAGCCGGATTTGACATTGATACCAAGTCATTCGCCGGTGGCGTGTCGGTGGTGTTTGGTGAGGGCGATGAAGTCGCACCTTCCCAAGTAGCCGCCGAATTCGCCCGCTCTCACCAAGTGATGGCGCTTTTCGGGGGGATTTTGGAAGGAAAATTCATTGACGCCGCGAAAGTCAATCAATTGTCCAAACTTCCGAGCCGTAATCAACTACTTGGTCAGTTGGTGGGAGTAATGAACGCGCCGGTATCCGGCTTCGTACGAGTATTGGCCGGCAATATCAGCGGCCTCGCCAATGTGCTGAACGCCATCAAAGAGGCGAAAGCCAAAGCATAAAGTATTAATCAACCGAAATTTAATTTGAAAAATATGGCAGATGAAAAAGCAGCCGTTGTCGTGCCGGAGAAGTTCGCTTCTTTGGTGGAACAAATTGAAAAATTGTCAGTTTTAGATCTCTCCGAATTGGTTCATGTTTTGGAAGAAAAATTCGGCGTATCCGCCGCCGCTCCGGCCATGATGATGGCCGCTCCGGCCGCCGGCGCCGCCGCTCCGGCCGCCGAAGAAAAGACCGAATTCAATGTGGAGCTTACCGAATCCGGCGCCAACAAGATTTCCGTTATCAAAGTGGTCAAGGAAATCACCGGTTTGGGATTGGCCGATGCCAAAGCTTTGGTTGACGGCGCGCCCAAAGTAATTAAGGAAGCCGTTAAGAAAGAAGAGGCCGAAGCAATGAAAAAGAAAATTGAAGAGGCCGGTGGAAAAGCGACTTTGAAATAATTTCATTTTTTCACTCGCAAAAAAACATCCCGACTCA
>JBBTQT010000099.1:0-4122 GCA_038065575.1 Patescibacteria group bacterium | reverse complement strand
AAAGCCATTATCAAGGCGCCAATTGACGGTTTGGTTACTAAAATAACCGCTAAACGAGGTGAGTTTATTTCCAGCGCCGCGCCGATGGTGCAAATGCTCTCCAATCATTATGAAGTCAAGGTGGATGTGCCGGAAACCGACATTCCCAAGATAAAAATCGGCGATAGAGCCATTATCACCTTGGACGCGTTCGGGGATGATCTTAAATTTTCGGGCAAGGTTTTGACCGTGGAATTGGCTTCCACCGAAATTCAGGATGTGGTCTATTATCGCGTCACTGTGACAGTTGATCCGGGCGCCAAGGAAATAAAATCCGGCATGACCGCCAATGTTACGCTTGCCACCGACCGTCGGAGCAACGTTTTGGCCGTGCCGATTCGGGCCATCAAAACCAATGACGGCAAAAAAGTTCAGGTTTTGGAGCTGGGCCAACCGCGCGAAGTGGCGGTAGAGGTCGGTCTGCGCGCCGACGACGGCCAAGTGGAAATCCTGAGCGGTCTGCAAGAAGGTCAGGAAGTGATCATAAGCGTCAAAGCCGAATAATATGGAAAATTTGATCGCGGTCAAAGATTTGCATAAGGATTATGTCAATGACGGTGTCGTGACACCGGTTTTGCGCGCGCTCAATTTCACCATTGAAAAAGGGGAGTTTGTCGCCATTATGGGGCCGTCCGGATCGGGTAAATCAACCTTGATGCATATTCTCGGGTTTTTGGATAAACTCACGACCGGCGAATATATTTTTGCCGGGAGTAATGTGGCCATCATGGACGACAATCAACTGGCGGAAATGCGCGGCCGCCAAGTCGGTTTTATTTTTCAGGCTTTCAATCTATTGCCGCGGACGACCGTCCTTGACAATGTGATTATGCCCCTTATCTATACCGCCATTCCAAAAGCCGAACGGATAGAAAAGGCGACCGCGGCTTTGCAGGCGGTCGGTTTGGAACATCGTCTGCGCTATTTATCCAATCAATTATCGGGTGGAGAACGCCAACGGGTGGCGATCGCCCGCGCGCTCGTCAATGATCCGGCGGTGATCTTCGCCGACGAACCGACCGGCAATCTGGACTCCAAATCCGGTTTGCAGATAATGAAAATCCTGCAAAATCTGAACGAGGGCGGTCGGACGATTATTCTCGTCACTCATGAACGCTACACCGCCGAGCATTCCAAAAGAATTTTACGGATTAAAGACGGAGAAATCGTCTCCGATGAAAAAGTGGAAAAACGGCAGTTCGCCGCCGAGGGAGAGGAATTGCGGAAATGATTCGGACATTATGAATTTGATTGAAAACATCACTCATGTCGCCCAAACTCTGCGGCGGAACAAAGTGCGTTCTTTTTTGACGATGCTCGGCGTTATTATCGGCGTGATGTCCTTGATTATTATTGTCTCGGTCGGTGCGGGCGCGCAAAGCCTGATTATCAATCAAATAAAAAATATCGGCTCCAATTTGATCGGCGTTTTGCCGGGCAAGGCTGATCCGGACGGGCCGCCGGCCTCGGTGATGGGGGTCGTGATCACTACTCTAACGAACGCCGACATTCGCGCCTTGGTTTCGCCGGATTATCCGGCCATTGTCGCGGCCACGAGTTATGTCAAAGGCGTGGACACCATCACCAATAATGAACAAAAAATTGATACCACTTTCACCGGCGTCAGCGCCAATCTGCCGGAGGTGGAAGATACCGGCGTGGCCGCCGGCCGGTTTTTTTCCGCCGAAGAGGAAGCGGGAATGGCGCGGGTGGCGGTCATCGGCAGTGAAGTGGCGGAAAAAATTTTTTCCGATGCCGATCCGCTCGGCCGGAAAATCAAAATTAAAAAAGTCAATTTCACGATCATCGGCGTGATGAAAAAGCGCGGCAGCGCCAGTTTTCAAAATCAGGACAATCAAATTTACGTGCCGGTGACCACCGCTCAAAAACTTTTGCTCGGGATTGATTATGTGAGTTTCGCGCGACTGAAAATAGTCACTCCCGATCAAGTGGATCCGGCGATGGATTACGCGCGGAGGATTTTGCGCGAACGGCATCGCATTGATAATCCCTCTGATGATGATTTTGACGTGCGGTCCATGGCCTCCGGGCTGGCGGCGATTACCGCCATCACCAACGCTTTGAAATTTTTTCTGGCGGCGGTCGGGGGCGTGGCTCTTATCGTCGGCGGTATCGGTATTATGAATATCATGCTGGCGGCGGTGCGCGAACGAACCCGAGAGATCGGTCTCCGCAAAGCGGTCGGAGCCAAAAATCGCCAGATTATTGAACAGTTTTTATTGGAAACGGTGATGATTACTTTTATCGGCGGCCTCCTTGGCATCATCCTCGGCGCGTTGATTTCCTTTGCCGTTTCGCGAGTCGCCATCGGCCTCGGGTATAAATGGGATTTCTCCATTTCACTCGGTGCGATTTTTCTCGGCTGTTCCGTTTCCATAATCATCGGTTTGGCGTCCGGTATTTTGCCCGCGCGCCGCGCCAGCCGTCTTGATCCGATTGAAGCCTTACGCTATGAATAGAATAATCCGTACCGCCGTTCAACTGGCAATCAACTCAATTCTGGCGCAAAAAACTCGCTCGGTTTTGACAATTCTCGGCATTAGCATCGGTATCGCCATTGTCATTACCATCATGGCCGCCGCGCGCGGTTTTGATCGCCTGGTCATGAATCAATTGGAGATATTCAGTCCGGATACCATTTCCATTGAGACTCATGTGCCGTCGAGCTCGACCGGTCATATTGATCAGGCGACCGGGATTGTCATTACTTCTTTTCGCGACAAAGATTTGGAGGCCATCAAAAAACATCGCAATATCATTTCCGCTTACGGCGTCGTCATGGGTCAGGCGGTGGTGAAATATCAAGGCGAAAGCCGCGCCATTCTTCTCATGGGGGAAAGTTATAATGTGGTTGATGTGGAAAAAATAATTTTGGAATCGGGGCGGCTTTATTCCAAAGAGGAGGAAGATTCTTTGACGGCCGTGGCGGTGCTCGGCGCCAAAGCCAAAGAGGATTTATTTGGTGACAACGATCCGGTCGGCAAGACAGTGTATATCAAAGGCAAGCCGTTCAAAGTGCTGGGAACGCTCGCCAAACGCGGCGCAGTTTTCGGCATGGATATGGACAATTTGATTTTGTTGCCGACGCGGACAATGCAAAAAAGAATTTTGGGAATTGATTATTATCGCCAATTCGTGGCCAAAGTGAGAGATCGGGCGGAATTGGATTCCACGGTCAAGGATTTGGCGGAAACAATGCGCGTCAATCATGATATCGTTGATTCGAATAAAGATGATTTCACCGTTCAAACCATGCAGCAGGCCGTGGACATTTTGGGATCAATCGTCAGCGGGATTACTTTTTTGCTTTTAGCCCTAGTCTGTGGTTCGCTTTTGGTCGGGGGAGTCGGGATAATGAATATCATGTACGTGTCGGTGGCGGAACGCACTTTTGAGATCGGTCTCCGTAAAGCGCTCGGTGCCACCGGTCGCGATATCCTCTCGCAATTTTTGGCCGAAGCGATTTTAATCACTCTCGCCGGCGGAATTGTCGGCATTGCTTTCGGCGCGTTTTTCGCTCTTATCGTTTATCTGCTCGCCACCGCCAACAATTTTGTCTGGGTTTATGAAATTCCTCTCGTTTCCATTTTTTTGGCCGTAAGTTTTTCCGCCGCCATCGGCTTGATTTTTGGAATTTACCCGGCCAAGAAAGCAGCCGCTCTTAATCCGATTGAAGCGTTGCGGAAGGAGTGATGGCAAAACACTAAATCATTGACAAACTCCCACCCGACGCTCGATTAGATTCTAAACAGTTTGGAATTTAATCGGGAGGAAAACGGGTGGTTTTTAGTTTTTTATGAGATTGTTCCAATCGGTGGCGAATTTTTCCAAGCCTTTGTTAGTAAGTTCATGGTGTAGATCATATTCTCGCCAAGATTGATTGATATTCAAATTTTGATAAGGAATCAATGAAAGAGCCGAGGATTTGGCATTTTTATTATCGTCAGGGATCGGCATTCCTGATTCTCCCCATTCTTTCAAAATTTTGTAAGGCGCTGTGGCAATGTCCGCGCCGCACCGCAATGAATCCAAGAAATGAGCCATCGTGCGGAGGCTGGCGGA
>JBBTQT010000098.1:0-3116 GCA_038065575.1 Patescibacteria group bacterium | reverse complement strand
CTTAAAATTCAAAAAAACGCGTTAAATTTTCAACTCGCCCTGGCGGATCACACTTATCCTACCGTCGACCACTCGGATAATCGTCGTCGGCGGCGTCACCGGCAAATCACCGGCGTCAATCACAATATCCGGCCGGTTGACTTTATTTTCAAACCCCGTCAAAACTTCCTGAAAACTATAAGGACTGGGCGCGCCGGCCAAATTGGCCGAGGTGGAAACAAGCGGCCGATTCAATTCTTGGACGATGGCCCCGACAAAAGAATCACCACTCACTCTCACCGCCACCTCGTTATCCGGCCCCATCAAACCATTCGGCAATATCACCCCCGCCTTAATTTTTCCGACGACCGTAAGCGGCCCCGGCCAATATTTGAGAGCGATTTTTTCGAGTGATCCGTCCCATTGCAAGTAATCCTCGGCCATGGCAATGCCGGAAACAATCATCAATACCGGCTTATCATCGCTTCGCTCTTTAATCCGAAATACTCTATTCACCGCGTCCGCGTTCAAGGCATCGCAACCGAGACCGTAGCAAGTTTCGGTGGGAATTACAATCGTCTTGCCCGCGCGGAGCGATTCGGCCAAAGCCGGTATTTTAATTTGTTTCAATTTGATAATAAACATAAAAAAATCAAAATCTGGAAATCATCGACCTTTCATTTTCTTAATCAAATTGAATAGATCATATTTCGTCTTTCCAATCGCCACTTCAAACGCCGTCGGATATTCCTTGATAGTCCCGCCGAATCCGGCCTTGAATCTGGTGACGCCATTCCAAGGATGCGCCCGATCCCAACAATAATTATTGTAACATTCCCGATTTTTTATTCCTTCTCCCACCGGTGGCGAAATTCCCCAAAAATCGTATTCAACCGCTCCCAATTTTTTCGCGAGTTGGATACCGCACCATTGCAGGAGGTATGGCGCCATCACATTGCGGCTGGCATTGGACGATGCGCCGTGCAAATAAATGAACGATCCTTCGTGATTGATAAATATATTGGAGGCGATGGGCTTGCCCTCATAATACGCCGTAAGTTGCCGCGCCATTTCCAAATTCAGCATTTGCCGGTAGTATTCAAAGCCATGACTTTTGAAAAAATCCCGTCCGGTGGTGTCTTGATTTAATTTCCAAAAAATGTCCGCGTTTTTCTCTTCTCTCACTACCACTCCTTTTTTTTCCGCCAAGCGGATATTGTAGCGCGTCTTGGTATGCATTTCCGTCAAAAGTTGTTCTTCGGTTTTTTTCAAATCCAATGTCAAAGTGACTTTTGGCTGACGATTTTCCGCCGCTACTACTTTTATCCCCGCCGATTCCGGTTGAGTAAAATCAATTCCATTGATCGGTTCAAACCGTGCGAAAAAAATATTTTTCGTTTTCAAATAATCAATCAAATCCGGCATAAAGCCCGCTTCAATCCGCGCTCGAGGAAAATAGGCATATTTTTGTCCAAAACCGATATTATGAATGAATCCCTGAACGCGATCGCCGGTCGAATTCGCCAATCTGACCGCCGGATACCCGACAGAGTTTTGAAATTCTCCCCACTCGTAAGATTGCAAAAAATCCGCCCCCTCGGCCGGCCTGAACGCCCCACCCCATTCTTCTCGATTCGTGATCTCTCTCCAATTCATGCCATAATTATAACTAAAATAAGGAATAATACAACCTTGAACCGCCAACCGCGCCCCCGCCTTGATAATTTTTCCAGTTTGGTATATACTACGCACAAGTTTGTCAATTAGTCGCTTCCCCCGCCAGTCCCCGCCCCGGTGGAACTAGAGTCTAGATTCTAGAATCTAGTTACTAGACTCTAGTCTCAACTCAGTCGGGATAATTATTAATTTGTAATTGATATGGGTCTCCCTTCAAAAAAACGCACCAACCGTTCCAAAAGAGATCGCGCCTCGCATTTCGCTTTGAAGCCGCTAACGCTCGGCAAATGTCCGGAATGCGGATCTCCGGTCAAAACCCACTACGCCTGTCCGAAATGCGGTCTCTACCGTGGCAAACAAGGCAAGGAAGTCAAAAAAAGAGCCGACCGATTATTGCGCAAACCCAAAGCCTAGATATGTCCAAAAGGCATGTAGCTCGTTCCATCATCATGCAATCACTCTACCAGTGGGATTTTAAGAATCAGCCGACAGCCGCCGTTCCCGCCATTGTCGCCCAAAATATCAAGGAATTCGGAGCGGGCGTGGAGGAAACCAAAGAATACATTGAAGACACCGTCAACGCGGTGATTGATAATCAACCAAAAATCGACGCTCTGATCCTCCGCTACGCGCCCAACTGGCCGATTGATGACATGTCTTTGGTTGACAAAAATATTCTGCGTCTCGGCGTCTACGAAATGGAATTCAATACCGAAGTCCCGCCCAAAGTGGCCATCAACGAAGCGATTGAACTCGCCAAATCCTATGGCGGACAATCCTCGGGAAAATTCGTCAATGGCATTTTGGGGGCGATGTACAATGATTTACAACCGAAGGAAGAAATCAAAAAAACTTCTGACGACGATGATTCGTCCGACGACGCTCGTTCCAATAAATAAATCCTATGCCAATTGATGTCTACAAAGAAAAAAAATTCAACAAACTGGAAACCGCCATCGGCGTTAAGTTTGATAATCCCGATCATTTGGTGCAGGCTTTGGTTCATCGCTCGTATTTGAATGAAAATCGGAATTTTCCTCTGGCGCACAACGAGAGGTTGGAATTTCTCGGCGACGCGGTCCTGGAACTGGTCGTCACCGAATACTTGTTTGAAAATTACTTGAATCCGGAAGGCGAATTGACCAACTGGCGAGCCGCGCTCGTAAACGCGATCATGTGCGCGCGAGTAGCCGAAGAGATCGGCCTGGAACCATATTTATTTTTGAGCCACGGCGAATCCAAAGACGCCAACACCAAAGCCCGCGACTACATCCTCGCCAATGCTTTGGAAGCGGTGATCGGCGCCATTTATATTGATCGCGGTTTTGATATCACCAAACAATTTATCATTCGCTGGGTGGTAACCAAACTTCCCGAAGTGCTGGAGATGGGACTCTGGATGGATCCGAAATCACGGTTTCAAGAATCCTCCCAAGAGATCGTGGGGGTCACCCCGACCT
>JBBTQT010000097.1:0-10186 GCA_038065575.1 Patescibacteria group bacterium | reverse complement strand
CTTTAAATAACAAAAAGTGGACACTTTCGTGTCCACTTTTTGGGGTACGGATCAATGCGAGAGATTTTTTACCGATCAGTATTATTTCGCCTTCAAACGATTATCGCGAGTGCGCATGGATTCCTGCAAAATCTGTTTGCGCAGGCGGATATTCTTGGGAGTTATTTCCAGATATTCGTCATTATTCATGATTTCCAAACCGCGTTCCAGAGTGATTTCCAGTGGCGGGATGAGAATAATCGCCTCATCCGATCCGGAAGCGCGCATATTGGATAATTTCTTTCCTTTGATCGGATTTACCGCCATATCCTGCCCCTTGGCGGTGTTGCCAATGACCATACCTTCGTAGACCTCAGTTTGGGGCGCGATATACAATAAACCGCGTTCCTGCAAATTCCACAAGGAGAAGCCAAGCGCCTTGCCCGTCTCCATTGAGACCATGGAGCCCACCTCGTTTCTGCCAAGCTCTCCGACATATGACTTGAAGCCAATCACCCGCGCGCACAAGATTCCCTCGCCGCGCGTATCCATCACAAACTGACCGCGATAGCCGAGAAGTCCTCTGGTCGGAATTTCAAAAAGCATTCTGGTTTGGCCGTTCAATTGTTTCATGTCCATCATCAAGCCTTTTCTTTTGCCCATTTTTTCTATGACGACGCCGGCCATATTATCCGGCACATCCACCGTTACTTCTTCAAAAGGTTCCATTTTCAGGCCATTTTCTTCCTTAATTATCACCTGTGGCTGGGAGACCTGCAATTCAAACCCTTCACGGCGCATATTTTCCAGAAGGATCGCCACATGGAGCTCGCCACGGCCATAGACCTTGTAATGGTCGGTTTTGGAAAAATCAATTTTCAGTCCGACATTCACTTCCAGTTCTTTTTCCAATCGTTCGCGCAACTGGCTATTGGTGACAAACTTGCCTTCCTGTCCGGCAAATGGAGAATTATTTACCATGAAATCAAGGGAAATGGTCGGCTCATCCACTTTGATCGCCGGCAATGGTTCTTGCGAAGGATCAACGGCGATCGTTTCCCCAATGTCAATATCCGCGATACCGGCCAACATCACGATATCTCCGGCATAGACCTCGTTGACTTCTTTGCGCGTCATTCCTTCAAACGAAAATAATTTGGTGATGGAGCCGTTACGCGTTTCATTGTTGGGTTTCTTGATTATCACCTTGTCGCCTAATTTTATTTTTCCCTCATAAACCCGGCCGACCGCCAAACGACCGACATAGTTATCATAGCCCAAATTGAACGGCTGCATCCGAAAACGAGCGTCCAAATCGGCCTTCGCCGCCGGCACTTTCGCGAGAATTATATCCAGAAGTGGCGTGAGGTCATGGCTCTCGTCTTCCAAACGAGTCTTGGCAATCCCTTGACGACCAATCGCGTACACGGTGGTAAAATCCAGCTGTTCGTCGCTGGCGCCCAAATCCATAAATAATTCCAATACTTGATCATGCGCCAAAACCGGATCCGCGGCCGGTTTGTCGATTTTGTTCAGAACCACGATCGGTTTCAAACCCAATTCCAAGGATTTTTTCAAAACGAATTTTGTTTGCGGCATCGGTCCTTCCTGGGCGTCCACGATCAAAAGCACCGAATCAATTGAACGCAAAACTCGTTCCACCTCCGAGCCGAAATCAGCATGGCCGGGAGTGTCCACGATATTTATTTTAGTTCCTTTGTAAAACAAGGAAGCGTTTTTGGAGTAAATGGTGATGCCGCGCTCTTTTTCAAGAGCGTTGGAATCCATGGAGACCGCGTCATCCGTCACCATGCCGGTTTGACGCATCAAGGCGTCAGTAAGGGTGGTCTTGCCATGGTCAACGTGTGCGATAATGGCGATGTTTCGTATTTCCATATTAGATCGTAAAAGCCGGATTATGCCAAAATTAAAAAACGGGTTTCAGAACCCGCTGATTATACAGGTTAAAACAAAAAAAGTCAATGGCTTGGTTGAATTAAGCCAAGCCTGAAATTGTCGGAGACAGTGTCAAGCCTGAATAAAACCGCCGGCCTGCAGGCTCCACAACCTTTTGTAAATGCCTGATTTCTTCTGTAATAGTTCCTTATGGCTCCCCTCCTCCGCGATTCTTCCCTTGTTAAGCACGATAATTCTATCGGTTTTCATAATGGTGGAAAGACGATGGGCGATGATTATCACTGTTTTAGCACGCATCAGATTATCCAATGCCCCTTGTATCAACCGCTCCGATTCCGAATCAAGGCTGGAGGTCGCTTCATCCAGAACCAGAATAGGAGCGTTGCGCAATATCGCTCGCGCTATTGCCACTCTTTGCCTCTCTCCGCCGGATAATTTCACCCCCCGTTCGCCGACAAAAGTACCATAAGCATCGGGAAAGTCCATGATGAATTCGTGGCAGTTGGCCAATTTGGCGGCTTTGATTACTTCGCCGTCCGTCGCCTCCGGTTTGCCATAGCGGATATTTTCCAGCAATGTACGATGAAACAGCATCGGGTCCTGCGGCACCATGCTTACATTTTTCCAAAGACTTTCCATGGTTATTTTTTTAATATCCTGGCCGTCAATGGATAAGCGACCGCCGCTGATTTCATGCATCCGAAATAACAGTTTGATAATCGTGGTTTTGCCGGCGCCGGAAGGCCCGACCAACGCCAGTCGTTCATGGCTTTTCACCGCCAAGTTCAAATCGTGCAAAATCGCCCGATTGCTGTGATAATTAAAATAAACATTTTCAAATACCAATTCGCCTTTTTTGACGCGCAGCGGCCGAGCATGAGAAGAATCCTGAATTTCAAAAGGCGTATTCAAAACAATCGTCATATCCTCGGCGTCGGCCATGTCCTCGTACATATTGCGCATCAATTTGCCAAAATCCCAAACCCGCAAGAAAATCGTCAATAAATATGATTGAATCAAAACAAAATCGCCTACCGTCAATATCCCTTTCTGCCACAAACCGATGGCGAAATAAAACATGCCGACTTCAAGCGCGATCATGAGGAGAGCCTGAACACCCTCAAAAACAGCGTCCAAATCCCAAGTCAATTTCCGCAGACTTCGCACTTTCTCCACCACCGAAGCGTATAATTTTCTCTCTCGAGCATAACCGTTGAAAAGTTTAACATTGACATTATTGGTAATGGTGTCGGCCAGTACGGCCGTGGTCTTGGTTTCGGCGGCGCTTCTCGCCACATCATATTTCATTTTGTAGCCGCTCAACACCCAATTAATGATTAAAAAAACCGTGATCCAAACCAGCACAATCGTTCCGAGCGCGGGATTGCGACCGAACAATATAATCAAGATTGAAATAATATACACCGCCAGTTGCAGGATATTCCAAATAATCTTGTCCGCCATCCGCTCAAACGAAGTGGTGAATTTATTAACGCGACGCACCAATGAACCGACAAAATTATTGTTGAAATACGAAAAAGAATGCTTATGGAGGTTGGCGAAACAATAATTGGACAAATCCGCCAAAACCTTGGGCTGAAATATATTGTTCAATAACGCTCCCACTCGCCAAAAAATCCATTCAATAAGGTGAAGCGCGGTAATCGCCACCAATACCGCCATTAGGCCTTGTCTCGCTAAATCAGGCGATTGCGGGGTGGTGAGAATATCAAAAAAACGCTTGTAATAAAGCGGGGTAATGATTCCCATAACCGAGCCCACGACCAAGGAAAAAAACAAGGTAAACAAGACCAATTTGTATTTGAGAGAATGTTGCCAGTAAATTTTCAATGTCAATTTCGTGTTGTATTTCATAGCCGAAAAAATATGACTCGCATTATACCATATTTCATGGTTTTATAAAAAAATTCCGATTGATTATCGGAATTTTTCGCGTTCGGTTATTTTGATTCTAAAAATCTTCTTCCGCGTCATCGCTCAAATTCATTTTGCAACCGCAACACATTTCACAATTTTTGCAATCCGGACATTCCATGTCTTCTTCAACCTGGGTGGAGCACTGGGGACATTTCATAAGATGAAAATTATGATTTAATTTTCGCTATTATAAACTAATCGCGAAATTTGTCAAGGCCGGTTTAATTTTCGGTATTTCCGACCGACGCGGAGACGCGCCAGTTCTTTTTCCAGCTTGGCGGCGACGCGCACGAATTCCACATCATCAACGAATTTCTGTCGTTGCATAAGCTCCCAAGCCCGTTGGCGCGCGGCTTCGGCGCGATCCAAATCAATATGTTCCGCCCGCTCGGCCGTTTCCGCCAGCACGGACAATTCGTTGTTCGGACGCACCTCCACGATGCCGCCTGAAACCGACATCGGTATTTCCACTCCATCCCGACGCGCGATCAATTCACCCGCCACCAAAATTGAAATGAGCGGAATATGACCAGGCAGAACCGTAATTTCTCCCGAGGCGGTGGGGATCGTAAGCGCGTCAATTTCATCATCAAAAATCACTCCGTTCGGCGTGACGATCTTGAATTTTATTTTTGCGGGGTTTGCCATATTTTTTTGTTTCTGGATTCCCGCCTTCGCGGGAATGACATCAAAGTAATTTATTATTCCGCTTTGACCACTTCTTCAATCGTTCCTTTCATGTAAAACGCCCCTTCCGGCAAGGCATCATGAACGCCGGCCAAAATTTCCTTGAATCCGCGCACTGTATCCGCAACCGGAACATATTTTCCCGGCATGCCGGTAAATTGCTCGGCCACGAAGAAAGGTTGGGACAAAAACCGTTGAATTTTACGGGCGCGAGAAACCACCTGCCGATCGTCATCGGACAATTCCTCCATGCCGAGAATGGCGATAATATCTTGCAAATCCCGATAACGCTGTAATACCCTTTGAACTTCGCGAGCGACGCGGTAATGTTCCTCGCCGACTATTTCCGGATCAAGCATGGTGGAGGTTGAATCCAATGGATCAACCGCCGGATAAATGCCGATTTCCGACAAGGCCCGATTCAATACCACCGTGGAATCGAGGTGAGCGAAGGTGGTGGCCGGCGCCGGATCAGTCAAATCATCGGCCGGCACATAGACGGCTTGAACCGAGGTAATGGAACCTTTGTCCGTGGAAGTAATTCGCTCTTGCAACGCGCCCATTTCCGTGGCGAGGGTTGGCTGATAACCCACGGCCGATGGCATACGCCCGAGCAAGGCCGACACTTCCGAACCGGCTTGGGTGAAACGAAAAATATTATCTATAAAAAGCAATAAGTCCTTGCCTTCTTCATCGCGAAAATATTCCGCCATGGCGAGAGCGGTCAAGGCGACGCGAGCGCGCGCGCCCGGCGGTTCATTCATTTGACCGAAAACCAAAGCGGTCTTCGCCAAAACTCCGGACTCAGTCATCTCCCGATAGAGATCATTGCCTTCGCGCGTTCTCTCCCCCACTCCGGCAAACATTGAGTACCCGCCGTGTTCTTGCGCGATGTTGCGGATCAATTCCTGGATCACCACGGTTTTGCCGACGCCGGCGCCACCGAACAAACCGATTTTTCCTCCTTTTAAGAAAGGACAAAGCAAATCTATTACTTTAATACCGGTTTCCAAAATTTCGGTTTTTTGCGATTGGCTTTTGAAGCTCGGAGCCGGCCGATGAATCGGGTATTTCTTCGTCACTTTGGGATTTTCCTTGCCGTCAATCGCTTCACCGACCACATTAAACATCCGCCCGAGCGTCACCGATCCAACCGGCACGGAAATGGGCGCGCCGGTGTCCCTTACTTCGGCGCCGCGGGCGATACCGTCGGTCGCTCCCATGGATACGGTGCGTACGATATGCGAACCCAAGTGCTGTTGCACTTCCAAAACCAATGTCCGTCCGCCTGCCAGGTTTACTTCCAAGGCATTATAAATTTTGGGAAGTTCTCCTTCAAAATGAACATCCACCACGACGCCGATGATCTGCGAAATTGTGCCTTTATTTTTTTCCATATTATTGAATTTATCAATTGTTATCTTTTTAATTAGACTCTGTCATTATTCAAGCGCCGCCGCTCCGCCGGCGATCTCGGCGATTTCCTGGGTGATGGCGGCCTGGCGCGCTTTGTTGAATTCCAAGGTTAAAGCGTCAATCATTTCTCCGGCCGCTTCACTGGCGCTCTTCATGGCGACCATGCGGGCGCTATGCTCGCTCGCCGATGATTCCAATATGGATTGATAAACCTGAATTTCCACGAGCCTAGGCAAAATCGTCTCCATTATTAAATCTTTGTTCGGCTCAAACAAATAGCGATCCTCGTCAATCTCCGCGCCAACATCCTGATCTTCAACAATTTCCGCCAGCATCTTTTCCAAATCCGTTCCGGAAACCGGCAGGAGCTGCCTCATCTTCACTTCCTGAACCAGACTTGATTGATATTCGGTGTAAATCAATACCACTTTATCGTATTTTTGATTGATGAAATCTTCCATGGCGATCGAACTGATGGGCAAAACTTCTTCAAACAACGGCCTTTCATTAAGATTATCAAAAGCGGCGACGAGCGGATAACCGTACTTTTTGGCAAACCAAGCGCTTTTTTTGCCCACTCCCAGGACATCAACGGCGATTTCAGCGCTCGAAATGATTAACTTTCCGCTCACGGAACGATGCCGGCCGGCGTTCTCTTTGTTGGCGAGCAAAATTCCGGCTTTCTTGAAGGTGTTGGAATTAAAACTTCCGCAAAGCGATCGGTTTGAACTTACCAGAATGACGAGCATCCGAGCGGTGGCGCGTTCTTGCAAGAGTGGCGATTTCAATTCCACGCCACCGGCCAGTTGTTGCAAAAGCTGGCGCGCCATAGTGGCGTACAATCTGGTGTTCAGTGTACTCTGTACCGCCTTCCTCATCTTGGCCGCGGATACCAATTCCATCGCCTTGGTCATTTTCTTGGTATTTTTCACGGACCGAATTCGTTGTTTGATCGCTTTTCCGTTTACTGCCATACAATAAAATTCAAAAAACGATTATTTCTTTTTGCTGAATTCCAGGCACACTTCCTTTAATCCATTCTCCACTTTTTCATTCCATTCTCCTCCGGCGATTTGATCCAAAAGTTTGCTTTTGGCCGTCCGCATGAATTCCAGCAAATTCTTTTCTTTGTCCGCCAAATCTTTCATTTCCGTCCCGTCAAAAAATCCATTGTTGACAGCGTAAATCACCGCCACCTGTTCCGCTACCGGCATGGGAGTATACTGCGGTTGTTTCAAAATTTCGGTTACCAGTCGGCCGCGATCAATTTGCTTTTTTGTTTCCGGATCCAGGTCGCTTGAAAATTGAGCGAAAGCCTCCAATTCTCGGAATTGAGCCAAAGCCAGTTTCAGACTGCCGGCCACTTTCTTCATCGGTTTGATTTGCGCCGATCCACCCACGCGCGACACGGACAAACCGACATTCAAGGCCGGACGGATGCCGCGATAAAATAAATCCGTTTCCAAGAAAATTTGACCGTCGGTAATGGAAATGACATTGGTGGGAATATAGGCGGAAATATCTCCGGCTTGGGTTTCAATAATGGGAAGAGCGGTAATTGATCCGCCGCCATGCTCTTTGTTGATATTGCAAGCGCGTTCCAAAAGACGGGAATGGAGATAAAAAACATCGCCTGGGTAAGCTTCGCGACCCGGCGGGCGACGCAACAAAAGCGACATTTCCCGGTAGGCCCATGCTTGCTTGGTTAAATCATCATAGATAATGAGGACATCCTTGCCTTTGTCCGCGAAATATTCGGCCAAAGCCACGCCGGCGTAAGGTGCAAGATAGGACATTGGCGCCGGCTCAGACGCTCCGGCCACGAAGATGGTGGTGTATTCCATGGCGCCCGCCGCGCGCAATTTGGCGGCCAAACGCGCCACTTTGGATTCCTTTTGGCCGATGGCCACATAAATACAAATCACATCCTGCCCTTTTTGGTTGATAATGGTATCAATCGTCAAAGCGGTTTTGCCGGTTTGCCGGTCGCCGATAATCAGTTCGCGCTGGCCGCGTCCGACCGGAATGAGCGCGTCAATCGCCTTGATGCCGGTTTGCAATGGTCGATTGACCGGTTCGCGAGTGATCACGCCCGGCGCCACTCTTTCCAAAGGATACATATCCTTGGTTTTGATGTCGCCCGCGCCATCCACCGGCAAGCCGAGCGTGTTCACCACCCGGCCAATCATTTCCTCGCCGACCGGAATGGACATAATCCGACCGGTGCGTTTCACCAGATCGCCTTCCTTGATATTTTTGTAATCCCCGAGAATAATCGCGCCGACCGTTTCTTCCTCAAGGTTCAAGGCGACCCCGAACACTCCACCCGGAAATTCAATCATTTCCTGCGCCTGGCAGTTATCAAGGCCTTCCAGGCGGGCGATACCGTCTCCCACTTCAATCACCGCGCCCACTTCTTCCGTCTCCACTTCCTTTTTGAAACCGGAAATATTTTTCTTCAATGATTCTATTACCTGATCGGTGTATGACATACAAAACTATTTAATGGTAATTTTATGTTTTAATAAATTCTGCTTTAATTTTTGCGTCTGTCTTTTCAAGCTGACATCAACAATAATGTTCTTTTCTCGGATAACACAGCCACCGAGGATTGATTGATCGATTTTTTCCATGATTTTCACTTTTTCCCCGAATTGTTTTTTGATATTCGCGAGCGTTTCTTTGCCGAGCGGGCGGGCGCTCGTTATTTCAATTTGTTTAGTTCCTTCCCGACTTTCGGCGTATCGGGCATAATCGGCGGCGATTTTGTCGACTTTCTTCAAAACATGACGGGCACGCAAAAATTTCAGAAATATTTTGACGACCTCGTCAATTTCCTCGGTTTTTTCGAGGAGAGAATATAAAATTTTGGCGTAGTGATTGGTCGAGATTTTCGGCATATTATGCGCGCTCTATATCTTTCAAAGTTTCTTCAATGAATTTGCGGTCGCGAGCAGAGTCCATTTTTTCGTTCAGCATTTTTTCCATAGCGACGATCACCACACCAGCCACCTGATCTTTTATTTCTTCTTGCATTTTTTCTCGATCGGACATCATTTTTCTCTTCGCCTGCGCCACCAAGCTCTCAATTTCCCGTTTGGCTTCCTCTTTCATTCTCACCGCCAAATCCTTGGATTCGGCGTGAGCGGTGGCCACGAGCGCGTTCGCTTCGGCCTTGGCGCTGTCCAATGTCGTCTGATACCGAGCCTGGCTTTTCAAAAAATTAGTCTCAATTTCTTTGGCTTTTTCCAAACTCTCGTCAATCATTTTTTTTCTTTCTTCCAATTTTTTGCTTAACGGCTTCAATATCATAAACCAAACGATGATGGCAATAGCCGCGAAATTAAAAAGCTGAATGGCGAATTGTTGAACATTAAGACCGAGAGAAGCAAAAACGCTCACATCGCCGGCGCCAACCGTCGTCTCAACTGTTTCCGCTTCCGCTCCGCTGGCATAAGCAGTTTCCAGGAAATTCATATAACTTATATTAATTCTCTAAATACCGGTCCGAAATACTTTTGTCACGCCGGACTTGTCCAAAATCCGGCAAGCAAAATTACTTCAAGGTGAATACCACCACGAGCGCGTAAATGGCGATCGCTTCGGCGAAAGCGGCGCCGAGCAACATCGGGACGAATAATTTTCCGGCTGACTCCGGGTTGCGGCCGATTGATTCCATGGCTTTGCCCACTAGGCGACCGATGGCAAAAGCCGGTCCGATGCCGCCGATGGCAATAGCAAAGGCTTTGGCCATAACCACGATTGACTCATGACTCATAGATAGTCCTTCCGATGGTGATCCGGCGAGGGGTGCTTGGGATTTAACCTCGCGGTAAGCCATCATTAAATGATTAAAACAGCAAAGCGTTAACAGCATTTTTAATGCTCTAATGTTTTAAACTTTTATAAAATAAAGAACTAATGCGCCTCGCTCCCGTGCGGTTCTTCGCTCGCCACCGTTAAATAAACCAATGTCAACATTGTAAATACCGCCGCTTGAATCAAGCCTACCAACAATTCCAATAACATGAAAGGCGTCGGGACAAGTACGGACGCGAGCGCACTGATTACCGAAATCAACACCTCGCCGGCAAAAATATTGCCGAACAACCGCAATGATAACGACAACACTTTCGCGATTTCACTGATTATTTCAATAATACCCACCATAAACTGAATCAAAGCGGTAAAAATGGCGATTGGACCCTTGGCAAAACTCTTGATTATTCCTTTGATCTGAATAAACTTG
>JBBTQT010000096.1:0-1882 GCA_038065575.1 Patescibacteria group bacterium | reverse complement strand
TCTGTGGCATCCTACTCGAAACAATCTGTAGCTAAAAAAAATCTCCCGGGCGAACCGGGAGATTTTTTTAAACATTTTTCGCTTCGGAAACATCGTAAAAAACTATCTCATTATTTTTTATTTTCACTTCCACGCTACTCCCTTCCCGAATTTTACCCTCAATCACTTCCATCGCCAATTTGTCCAATAATTCAGTCTGAATTACCCGTTTCAGTGGCCGCGCGCCCAGGCTCGAATCAAAACCTTTTTTTGCGAGCCATTCCCTTACTTCCGGACTGAAACGCAAATCAATTTTTTGCTTGGCCATTCTTTCCATCACTATGCTTAATTGCAGATCGGTTATCAATTTCATTTCTTGCTTGTCCAAAGGATGGAAAATTATCGTCTCGTCAATTCTATTCAAAAATTCCGGTCGGAATTTTTCTCGTAATGTATCCAGTATCTTTTCTTTGATTTTTTCCTCCTGGCCTTTCAAACCAAGCGAGCCGCGTTTTTTGTCTCCGAAACCCAATTCGCCGCGTCGCCCCATATTCATAATCATGTCGCTCGCCAGGTTGCTCGTCATGATAATAACAGTGTTCTTGAAATTAACTTTCCGGCCTTTGGAATCGGTCAAATGGCCGTCTTCCAAAATTTGCAACATGATATTGAAAATATCCGGATGAGCTTTTTCAATCTCATCAAAAAGAATCACCGAGTATGGTTTGCGCCGGATAATTTCCGTTAACTGGCCGCCTTCATCAAAACCGATATAGCCGGGAGGGGAGCCGATTAGACGACTTACCGCGTGTTTTTCCATGTATTCGGTCATGTCCACTCGTACCAGAGCGTCATCATCATTGAACAAAAATTCCGCTAATGTTTTGGCCAACTCGGTTTTACCGACGCCGGTCGGACCCATGAAAATAAACGAGCCGATCGGCCGCTTGGCATCGGAAATTCCCGCCCGACTGCGCCGAATAGCGTTCGCGATCGCTTTCAGCGCCTCGGCCTGACCCACCACCCGTTTCCCTAAATCTTCCTCCATATGCGCCAATTTCTTGATTTCGTCTTCCAGCATTTTTGAGACCGGAATTCCGGTCCAGCGAGCGACCACGGCGGCAATATCTCTCTCCGTCACTTCCTCTTTCAAAATGCCGCGTTTTTGCTGAATATCCACCAATTTATCCTGCAATTTTTGTATCGCTTCCTCGGTCATCGGTATTTTTCCATAGCGAATTTCCGCCACTTTTTGCAAATCGCCTTTTCTTTCTTCAATTTCCGCCTGCTGTTTCAATTTTTCAATTTCCTTTTTGTATTCCCGAATTTTGGTGATTACTTCCTTTTCACTTTGCCACTGGGCTTCCAAGGCCTGAGTTTTTTCCTTCAGGTTGGCCAATTCTTCTTTTAGTTTATTTTGTCTCTCAATTGATTCCAAATCGCTTTCTTTCTTCAAAGCGCGCAACTCAATTTCCGTTTTCATGATCTGTCGCTTCATTTTATCCAGTTCATCCGGCATGGAATCAATCTGCAACTTGAGAGCGGAAGCGGCCTCGTCAATGAGATCAATGGCCTTATCCGGCAAAAAACGCTCCGTAATATAGCGGGTAGACAAGTTAACCGCCGCGACCACTGCCGGATCAGTGATTCTGACTCCGTGATGGACTTCGTATTTTTCCTTGATGCCGCGCAAAATGGCGATGGCATCGTTTTCGTTCGGTTCGCCTACCGTTATCGGCTGAAATCGCCGTTCAAAAGCAGCGTCTTTTTCAATATATTTTTGGTATTCTTTGATGGTGGTCGCGCCGATAATATGCAATTCTCCTCTCGCCAGCCCCGGCTTCAGCATATTGGAGGCGTCCACCGCGCCCTCGGAACTACCGGCGCCGACAATCGTATGGAG
>JBBTQT010000095.1:0-10877 GCA_038065575.1 Patescibacteria group bacterium | reverse complement strand
GAACGAGGCACTCACTTTATTAGCCTAGAAACAACTTTACGCGAATCTGAGAAGATAAAATCAGATCCGATTGGTTTATTTTTGGAACAGATTAATGAAATTCCCGGACTTTCAAAAGTGGAAGCCGCAGTTGTTGATTATTCGTATCTTTCATCAACACAACGCGCGGAGTCATTGTGGGCTGTGTTTCAAGATGTCAAAGGCATAGTCAGTGGTCGCAAAGCAAAAGGTAAAGCCGTGGAAATAAAAAAAATGTATGCCAGTTTGGGAATTTTGAAAAAGTTATACGAAGATCCGGAAACGAGGGCTGCCTATGTCGCAGCCAATAAAAAACAGACAGAAGAGTTTGACGCCATCAACGGCAATTATGAAAAATATCAAGACTTGTCCACGCATATAGACCTGGCCGAGGAAGCCTGTGATGGTTCTGCACGCCAAATGTTTAGTGCTCGTTCTGAAGGTGTTGATGAAACTGATATTTTACTTTTTGAAACTAATCAACGACAGTTGGCCCATAATCGTGGCGAGCTGGAAGCTTTACTTAAAAATAATCCGGAACTCGGCGGTTTAGCGCAGTATGAAACATTGCGAGAATATTCAGGGCAACTCCGGAAAGAAAACTTTATTTGGTCGCCATCACGCCGTAAGTCTTTGGAAGAAATAGAACTGGCCGCTCTTTTCGGCAAGCCGCTGTTACTTTCCGGTGAATCAGGAACCGGTAAGACTCGCTTAGTCGAGCAAGCCGCCATAACTTTGACTGGTCGCATTAGTAGCGAAACTCCGGGCAAGGACACGCGGTTTGAAAAATTAATTGCTGAACGCGACCTTGACGAGAATGGCCGTCCATTCCATCGGTATAAAGAAATCGGCGAGGCAGTAACAGGTAAAAATAATACCCTGGAAGTAGAGCCTGCCCACAGTGGTCGAGTAGTGGCTGATGATGAATTCAATTTATTACCGCCAGCTGAGCAGACCGAGCGCCTGGCTCGCATTGCCACCTGGACTCCGGGAAAGAAAGTGCGGATGCCAGTCTCGAATGAAGAAGTTGTTGTTGGCACAGATTTTCTGTATTGCGCCATGGTCAATCTGGCTTCTCAGCGCTATGAACGCAAGAAAATTCCTCCAGAAGTATTGCGTAAATTTGCCAAAGTTGATTTGGATTATCCGCCACAAAGTGAAATTGAACCCGAATTGTATGAGATGATGCTGGCCACGCTCATTGATGAGAATGGGCGGTTGCGTGCGGCCACAGGCGAGGTGTCTCCGCTGTATACCTTTAGAGAAGAAAAGAAAGATATTGTTCAAAATGGCCAAACAGTGAAAGGTAAAGTTTTAATCAGGGAATTACAGTCTGTAACCACCACCCCGGACGGCCGAACTAGTGCAGCTGGCGGATTTTTGTGGCGTTTTTCCAATGCGCTCAATGAATTAAATAAATCGATTTCTCATCGCGAGACTGTTTTAAAAAGCAAAGGCGACGCTCAGTATGTGAAAGATTTGATTATTGATATGGGTACTGTGCTCGGCTGGCTCAAAGAGTATGGGTCGTTGGGACGTACAGCGAGTTTAGAAAATTTCATTACAGAAAAACTTAAAAAACAATTTCTGAATCAAGCCGCTTATTCAGTTGAAGATCGCAAATTAGTTAGAGATTTTTTGCAGCATTTTGGTATTGATGTGGATCGTGTCGTTGATCCAAAAGCTCCAAAGCCTGAGTTTACCAATTTAACGGCGCTCGACATTGGTTTGCTTTCTCCGCGCGTGAAATATGAAAAAGTAGTATCCACAGAAACAAAAGTTGCTGGGAGTTATTTTGTAGATGAAGACGGTGAACGTGTGGAATATTTTATTAAACCATACCAAGAAGGCGGTAAAACTTATGAGCCTGGCAAGACAATTGTGGAAGGTCCAGATAAAAAAGTGTATGAGTTCCTTGGTGTCTCAAAGAGTACTGGCGAACCAATTTTGCGGTTGTATAAGAAAAAAAAGCCTGTGGAGCCCGGAGAGCCCAAAAGAGAGGAGGGTGCGGTCACTATAGAAAAGGCCAAAGAAATAATGACCACTGATTTTTTGGGTCCCGAAGCCGTGGAAAAAGCGTTTAAGGTGCGCCTTGAAGCCAAGGATATTCCACCAATTCCGTTCTCTGAAGCTGAATTAAAACGCGCCAAAGAACTCGGGCAATTTTTGGTACTCAGGACAAATAAAGCCCCGGATAATAAAGCATTGACAATGAAGAAAATGAACGAACTTTTAGAGAAAGATTTTCAAAAAGCAAGAAAAGGTAAGGTTTTGTTTAAGGTGGATTGGTATCCAGACGAAGAATTTTATACTACTGATGCTCCGGCTGTGAGATGGGCGTTGACCAGTAAAGAAGTTTTACCAAATTCGACCAACCAGAATTATGTGCAACAAACCGAAACTTTGGTGAAGTATGTAAAGGAACAGATTTTTGCTGATCAAAATGTACCAAAAGAATATGCTGAAGCGATTGCGGAATTTGAACAGTACCATGATCAAAATTTTAAGAGTAAAACCCTGGAGGAAATACAACAATTATTGGGTGGCAGTGATTGGAAAAAATATGCAACTGAACTCAGTGATTTAAAAATCAACCAACTCACGCGCCAAGATCCATCCGAGGTGTTATACGATTTGCTTATTTATTTACAAAATAATGGTCGACTCCTAGAAAATCGTTGGACATGGACCAGGCGCCGGGCGTCTGATGGCGGCCTCGTGGATGTGGGCGACTTCGGCGCTGATGGTGCCCGCGTCAGCAGGAGCAGGCCTGACAGCTCGTATGGCGATCTCGGCGTCTCCTTGTCCCGCAGTCATTGAGACTTTGAAATTTGAAATTTGTCACTTTGTTTCAATTTTGGTATACTTTATCCGGCTTATGAACCCCTGTCTAATGGATTGGGGTCGCCCATACAATATAAGACTGCTGACATTTTTCTTTTGCGAAACCCCCTTTGCGGGATTGTTCGCTACATATTTATACAGCAAGTAGGCCTTTGGCCGCTTTATCTTTGCCTTGGATAGAAAAGTGTACTGGAAACGCCGGGCGTCTGATGGCAACCTCGTGAATGTGGGCAACTTCGACGCTGATGGTGCCAACGTCAACAGGAACAGGCCTGACAACTCGAATGACAATCTCGGCGTCTCCTTGTCCCGAAGTCTTTGCCCCGTCCTATGTGGCGGGGTTTTCTTGTTTATAAGTGTGTGTTTCTTTGGTAGTTTTTATCCAGCCGCCAAGCATCCGCCCAATTTCGTAAAGCGCCGCCTCTAATTGTAAATACCTTTTTTGGTCAATTGCATGCACATCAAAACTAGCACGGATTATGGTCTTTAAGATTTTTAATTTAAGATCAATTTCTTTTTGAACATTGAGGCGCTCGGCTGTCTGGGCTGAATTTGCCACGAACAGCAGTTCTAAGATTTGCAGTGTCAATTGTTCACTCTTTTGCCCGAGCGTGTAACGGTCTTTTTTGGGGAAGTGCTGGGTCACGCCGTACAACAATAGAAAAAATTTATACGACTTATGAATAATGGAAATATCGAAAATGGAATCGGGGGGGGTAGGACATACATTATTTGGTGACATAGTTTCCATTGAAAATTTATTTTCTGCCTGGAATGATTTTAGAATCGGTAAACAGCAGAAACAAGACGTACAGATGTTTGCGTTAAGCCTCGAGGATAATTTATTTGAACTGTATGAGACGATTGCAGGCGGACGGTATGAGCATGCTCCATATGTGTCTTTTTTATTGCGAGATCCGAAACTGCGTCGTATTCATAAACCAGCGGTGAAAGATCGAGTTTTGCATCACGCCATTGTGCGTGCCATTGAGCCATTGTTTGAACCGCATTTTATTTTTAATTCATATTCATCCAGAAAAGAAAAAGGTACGCACCGCGCCGTTGCTCGCTTGCGCAAGATTGCCTGGCAAATGTCTCGCAACAACACGAGAACAGTTTGGATTGTCCACGGTGATGTCCGTAAGTTTTTTGATTCGGTTGATCATAAAATTTTATTACATTTATTACGGCGGCGGATTGGCGATTCTGACTTACTGTTATTATTAGAAAAAATTATTCATAGTTTTCACACCAGTCCAGGGAAAGGCATACCGCTTGGCAATTTGACCAGTCAATTATTCTCCAATGTGTATCTTGATCGGCTAGATCAGTATGTGGTGAATATGCTTGGAGAAAAAAGGTATATTCGCTATGCTGATGATTTTGTGATTGTGAGCCGAAATAAACTTTACTTGGAAAGTATGATTACACTTATCCGGAATTTTTTGGGAGAACATCTACAGTTAGAATTGCACCCCAAAAAAATAATACTCAGAAAATGGCATCAGGGCATGGATTTCCTTGGCTACGTAAGTTTTCCATACCATACTATCCTACGCCCACGAACCAAGCGTCGAATGTTTCGACATCTTAGGCTAAAACAGCACAAATTGCAAGTTGGGCAGATGGATCAGGAAAAATTTGACCAGACGGTACAGTCGTATTTGGGTATGCTAGGGCATTGTCGCAGTTATGCAATAGAACAGCGATTGAGAAAGGCAGTTGAGAAGATTGAACCGGAGGTAGATCAGGGTAAGAAAGATTGGCGCGGCAAAACAAAAAGCGATGATGGTTTTGCCTAAGATTTTTTCAGAGAATGTGGATAACTTTTTTTCCTAAATTGCGACGCTTATTTATGGCTGTAATTAGGTAATTTTTTTTGACGGGTGGATAATTGGCAGTCAACGCCGGCTGTGCTATAATAAGTTTTGTTCCGATTGAATACTATATATTGTGGTGAGAATTGCTTTGTAATACTACATATTGTAATCACTCGCGACGGCCGCCAGACTGAAATTGGCGTTTTTTTATCCAAGGGTCAATCTCAATAATTAAATAACCCAATTTATATGGGTCCTACCGATTCAAAATTCATTCAAAGCGTGAAGCTTGGAGAGAAGAAAGGCACGGAGTTCGTCTACAACGAAAACGGTCTGCGTTTTCAGCGGGTTTTCAGCGAGGAGGGAAAAAACGCTTTTGATATGGTGGAGTACGAACGCCGTTCTTCCATCATTCGCGAGCCGGACGGAACCGTGGTTTTTGAGATGAAGGATTTGGAAATTCCCAAAGACTGGTCGCAGGTGGCGACAGACATTATCGCCCAAAAGTATTTTCGCAAAACTGGTGTGCCTCAATACGGTGCCGATGGACTTATCAAACGCAACTCGGACGGATCTCCCATGCTTGGATCCGAAACGAGCGCGAAGGAGACCGTCCATCGGTTGGCCGGCACCTGGCGATATTGGGGAGAGAAATACGGTTATTTCGCCTCTGCCGAGGATGCTCAGATATTTTATGATGAAATCGTGGTAATGCTCCTCCGGCAAATGGCCGCGCCCAATTCGCCGCAATGGTTTAACACCGGACTTTTTTGGGCGTATGGCATCAACAGTACCGCCCAAGGCCATTATTATGTTGATCCCGATAACGGCGTCATGACCAAAGCCAAAGACGCTTATTCGCATCCGCAGCCGCATGCTTGCGGTCGTTATGATACAAAATTATTTACTGATAGGGGAATACTGGATTTGGGCGAAGTGGTGGAAGAAAATTTAACGAATGCCAAGGTTTTTGACGGATCGGGATTCGTCAAAATTTTAGCTGTCAAGAATAATGGCGTACGGAAGTTATTCAGAGCGACATTAAAGAATGGAAATTATATTGAATTTACCGATGATCATTTGATTTGGTCGGCACCAGAAAATAGCGATGAGTATGATTGGGTGGAATTAAAAAATACTCTTGGTTGTAAAGTTAAATTTGTTATCCTTTCATCCAACAATGATGGGGCACAAGAAATTTCCGAGCAGAAGGTAATTTCAATCGATTATATCGGCGAAGAAGAAGTTTATGACATTCAAACGGAATCAGGACAATTTTGCGCCAATGGCGTGGTGGTGCATAATTGTTTTATCCAATCGGTAAAAGACGATTTGGTGGGCGACGGCGGGATTATGGATTTGTGGGTGCGAGAAGCGCGTCTGTTCAAATACGGTTCCGGCACCGGGACAAATTTTTCCGGTCTGCGCGGTTGTGGCGAACCTTTATCCGGCGGCGGACGATCTAGTGGCCTGATGAGCTGGCTTAAAATCGGCGACCGATCAGCCGGCGCCATTAAATCCGGAGGCACCACCAGACGCGCCGCCAAAATGGTGATATTGAATTTGGATCATCCGGATATTGAGGAATTTATTGATTGGAAAGTAAAAGAAGAAAAAAAAGTGGCGGCTTTGATTACCGCCGGCTACACCTCGGATTACGAAGGCGAGGCTTACCAAACGGTGTCTGGACAAAATTCCAACAATTCCGTTCGGGTGGCCAATAAATTCATGGAAGCGCTGGAGAACAACGGCACCTGGAATTTGACTTGGCGCACGGACGGCACAGTTTGCAAGACTTTGAAAGCAACGGATTTGTGGGACAAAATCGCTTACGCCGCCTGGGCCTGCGCTGATCCGGGCGTGCAGTTTGATGATAATGTCAACGAATGGCACACTTGTCCGGAGTCCGGACGAATCAATGGTTCCAACCCTTGTAGCGAGTACATGTTTCTCGACAATACCGCCTGCAATCTAGCGTCCATGAATCTGGCGAAATTTTTTGACCCGGCGAGTTTGGCTTTTGATGTTGCCGGCTTCAAACACGCTACTCGCGCTTGGACGACAGTGTTGGAAATCAGCGTGCTCATGGCGCAATTCCCGAGCAAGGAGATCGCGCAAATGAGTTATGAATTCCGCACTCTCGGCCTCGGTTATGCCAATGTCGGCTCGGTGTTGATGATGGCCGGAATTCCTTATGAATCCGAAGAGGCCTGCGCTTACACAGCGGCCGTAACCGCGCTTATGACCGCAGAGAGCTACAAGACCAGCGCCGAGATGGCGAAATTTATCGGGCCGTTCCTGCGTTATGAATTGAACAAAAAAGATATGTTGCGGGTGATAAGAAATCATCGCCGCGCCGCCTTCAACGCCAAAGAAGAAGAATACGAAAAAATGGCGATCCGACCGAAAGGAATCAGTCCGGAATACGCTCCGGCCTACTTGCTGGCCGCGGCGCGGGAAAGTTGGAACGAAGCCTTGGCTATGGGAGAAAGTTATGGTTATCGCAACGCGCAAACCACCCTGCTCGCTCCGACCGGCACGATCGGACTTTTGATGGACTGCGCCACGACCGGCGTAGAACCGGATTTCGCTCTGGTTAAATTCAAGAAACTGGCGGGCGGAGGCTATTTCAAAATCGTCAACGAGGCGGTGCCGGCGGCTTTGCGCAATTTGAATTATTCGGAGAGTGAAATCAAAGACATATTTGACTACATGAAAGGCACCGCTGATATCACGAACGCGCCTTTCGTCAATGCCGCTACTCTCAAGACCAAAGGATTCAATGATGCCGATGTCATGAGCGCGAACAAAGCCCTCCTCAGCGCTTTTGAAATTAAATTCGCCTTCAACGCCTGGACATTGGGAGAGGATTGCATGAAACGAGTGGGTTTTTCCCAACAGGAATACAATGACCCCAATTTCAACATGTTGCGCGCCCTCGGATTTGCCGATGAACAAATTGAAACGGCCAATGAATTCGTCTGCGGCACCATGACTGTGGAAGGCGCGCCTCATCTCAAAAAAGAGCATTATCCGGTTTTTGATTGCGCCAACAAATGCGGACGGAAAGGTCGGAGATTCATCCATTGGCTCGGACATGTGCGAATGATGGGCGCGGCGCAAGCGTTCTTGTCCGGCGCCATTTCCAAAACTATCAATATGCCGAATGAAGCAACCTTGGAGGATGTGAAAAAAGCCTATCTGGAATCCTGGAAATCGGGATTGAAAGCGGTGGCGCTTTATCGCGACGGCAGTAAATTGAGCCAGCCATTGTCCACCAGTTCCAAAAATAAGGGCGACAAGGACAAAAAAGAAGATGAAGAAAAAGTGGAAACGATGGCAGTGGTCAAAGAGGAAATAACAACAATCGGAGTAGCGGATTTGACGAAAGCGATTGAGAAGGCCGGAGAAATGCTCGGAGCTCACTTTCCCGATTCGCACGCTTTGGAAAGTTATAGCCGTGATGGTTCGGTGAAGGAACATCGGATTTATCTGCATGGAGAAAAAAGAAAGGTCCCGGCCAAGAGAAGCGGCATCACCGTGTCGGCCAAAATCGGCAATCAGCAGATTTGGTTGCGCACCGGCGAATATCCGGATGGGAAATTGGCGGAGATCTTTATTGATATGTATAAAGAAGGTGCCGGTTTTCGTAGCGTCTTGAATATGTTCGCGATTTCCGTTTCCATGGGTTTGCAGTATGGCGTGCCTTTGGAAAAATTCGTGGAGAATTTCACCTTCACCAGATTTGAACCATCAGGAATGACCGACCACCCCAATGTGAAAATTTGCACTTCGGTAATTGACTTTGTATTCAGAGTGTTGGGAATGGAATATCTCGGTCGCACCGATTTCGTGCAAGTGCCGCCGAAAGGAATTCAAAAAAACCGGTTTGAACAAATGTCTCGCCTCGCCGAATCGGTCAAACAAAACGCGCTGGATTTGAACCCGGTCGCGGAGAAACCGGAAGCGTTGATTCAGGCGACCGCGGCCGAGGCGCAGGATTCTCTGCCACTCGGGGGTGATATTATGGAAGCGATTGAAGCGGTTGATTCCATGGATGCCGCTCTTTCCAGCATGATGGGCGATGCGCCGGCCTGTCCGACCTGCGGACATGTGACCGTGCGCAACGGAGCCTGCTACAAATGTTTGAATTGTGGGGACTCGCTCGGATGTTCGTGATTAATTACGAATTACTCGGCTTCGCTTCGCTACGCCGAGCAGGCGAATTACGAATTGTGGACCGTTGCCGATAATGTCATATTGAGCGAAATGAGCGACAGCGAATGAAGTCGAAATATCCCTTGGCGAAAAATGATAACAGTATTAAAAAATCCGCGATGATTGGTCGCGGATTTTTTAATCTTATTTCCCGAATCGCCAGATTTCGCGGGCCACGAATTGTTTGGGGCGGGAATAGATGAGCGGTTCATTGTCCGGACTGAACGGTAGAAGTTTGAAGCCGATTTTTTGAATCGGATTGACGCATTTGATTACCACCCAATCATTGCCGATCCGGAACCGAGGAATGACAAAAACAATCACACCACCCGGTTTCAACAGTTTGTAAAAAGAGCGAAAGGAATCAATGTATAACTGACGCAGCTCTTCCGCCTCCGCTTCCAGCCGATCCCGGGATTCGCGGCCGGTCAATGGTTTGCCGAGGAATGGTTCGGAAATAATTCTATTCACGGATTCCGCTGCGATTTTTTTTCCCAATTCCCGTGCGTCCAGCTGTAAAAATCGGACATTGTTTGTCCCTCTTACTAAGGGATTGCCGCGTCGCTCGCTTTGCTCGCTCCTCGCAATGACGTTTTCCACATTGTTTTTTTGCTTTTTTTCTTTTTCTTTTTCTAAAAACCAGGCGGTATTTTTTTTGGAGTCCTCAATCGCTTTTGGCGAATGGTCGCTGGCAATTAAATTAGCAAAACCCATGTCCAGTGCTTCGGTCAAGATGGTGCCGGAGCCGCAAAATGGATCTAATATTACATCGTCGGCTTTCGGTTCGGCCAGATTGATCATGATTTTGGCGAGTTTCGGCGGCAGCATGCCGCTTTTGCCGTCCGCTTCGGGACGACCGAAATCCCGCTCGACAAAATCCTCAATCGGCTGAATCGCCTCGGTAATGAAAATTTCCTTTTGGATAAGTGTGATGTCCGTGGCCGATTCCACCAAATTATTATGCAAAATGGTGGCGGTATTTTTGGGTTCAATGTAGCGAACCGATTTACCGGATTCTTTCAAACTTTTCTTGATATTAATCGCGAATCGGCCGGCATTCGGACCGCCCAGGGAAAAATTAAGTTTTCCATCGTCCGGCAATGAATCCAAATAATGGAAAATGTCTTCTTCAAGATTTTCGCTTTCTTTAAGTAATCGTAGGATTTTGACCGTGCCACCCAAAACCGACATTATTTTCGCGACCGGCAGTTCCACCTCCATCGAAATTTTATAATAAGTGATCAGGTTTTCTTCCTCGCCATAAATCAGGCCATGAGCGTTAAGAACGGCTTTAATTTCCGCGATGGATATCTGCGGTTGATGTCCGAGTTGAAAAAGATAGGTGGGCACGGGATGACGAATTAATAATTAATAATTACTAATTAAAAATTACTCGGCTTCGCTCCGCTTCGCCGAGCAGGCGAATTACGAGTAGTGTTTTTTTATTTTATAAGTGCTTTCAATTCTTCGTAGCTCGCGGGCAGTTCAACTTTTTTGCCGTTCAAGAATATGGTGGGAGTGCCACGAACGCCATTTTTGGTGGCGCCCTTATAATCACCATTCACTTTGTCTATGACTTCGCGGCTGTTCAGATCAGCGCTGAATTTGTTCAGATCCAAGCCGAGGGAATTGGCGTATTCAGCGAATTTTTCGGTCGGTTCTTCAAGAGCGCTCCAGCTATCCTGGGTGTTGAACAGAACATCGTGCATTTCCCAAAATTTACCCTGTTTGCCGGCGGCTTCGGCGGCCTGTCCGGCCAGCTGGGCGTTCGGGTGAATGCTTCGCAACGGAAAATGACGGTAAACGAATTTGACTTTGTCGGGCATTTCTTTGACCAATTGAGCGGTCAAAGGATAAAATTTGGCGCAAAACGGGCATTGAAAATCACTGTATTCCACGATGGTGTTCGGAGCGGACGGATTGCCTTTGAATTGGTCGACTTCCGACACGGGCGTCAGCAAATCAGGGGACTCGCCA
>JBBTQT010000094.1:0-8087 GCA_038065575.1 Patescibacteria group bacterium | reverse complement strand
GTTGCCAAAACATTACCCTTTGAAATTTTTGACGCGCGCAAAGAAGAAGAGGATGAAGAACTGCGTTTGAAATATCGCTACTTGGAACTGCGCCGTGAGAAATTAAAAGAAAATATCATCTTTCGCGCCAAAATGGTCAAACAGATTCGCGATTACATGGACGCGCGCGATTTTGTGGATGTGGCCACGCCGATTCTCACTGTTTCTTCGCCCGAAGGAGCAAGAGATTTTTTGGTGCCGAGCCGGATTCATCCGGGAAAATTCTACGCTCTGCCACAGGCGCCCCAGCAATACAAACAACTTTTGATGGTCGCCGGTTTTGACCGTTATTATCAGGTTGCCGCCTGCATGCGCGACGAAGATCCGCGCGCCGATCGCAGCCCGGGAGAATTTTATCAGCTGGATGTGGAAACCAGTTTTTTGGAGCCGGAGGAATTTTTTGAATTAATGGAGCCGCTTTTTGTTGAACTCACGGAAAAATTAACCGAAAAAAAAGTCTGGAAAAAACCTTTTCCCAGAATTCCTTTCAAGGAAGCGTTTGAAACCTACGGATCGGATCGGCCGGATTTGCGCTATGACTTGAAGATTGCCGATGTCTCCGGCTGGGCGAAAAGTACCTCGTTCAAAGTGTTTAATGAGGCCGAATTCACCCGCGCGTTAGTCGTTCCGGGCGGTAGTATTTTTTCTCGAAAAGAAATTGACGGCGAATTTACTGATGTCGCCAAACGCGCCAATGCCAAAGGGTTGGCTTGGATTAAATTTGTTGACGGAAAATATGATGGCGCGATCGTGAAATTTTTTACTCCGGAGCAATTGGTTGAGTTGGGAGAGAAATTGAAGCTAGCCGAAAATTCCATTATATTTTTTGTCGCCGACAAGTACGAAATTTCTTGCAAAGCATTGGGAGCGGTTCGCGAACTGGCGGCGGAAAAATTGAAACTGATTGATCCGAATTTGATCGCTTGGGCGTGGATAGTGGATTTCCCGATGTACGAATTGAATTCGGAAACCGGAAAAATTGATTTCGCGCACAATCCGTTTTCTCTGCCTCAAGGCGGACTGGATGATTTGAACAACAAAAATCCCTTGGATATTTTGGCTTATCAGTATGACATCATCGCCAATGGTCTGGAATTGTCTTCGGGAGCGGCGCGCAACAAAGATCCGGAAATTATGTATCGCGCCTTTGAAATCGCCGGCTATACAAAAGAAGCGGTTGATAAAAAATTCGGCCACATGATTAACGCCTTTGAATTCGGCGCGCCGCCCCACTGTGGCTTCGCGCCCGGCATTGAACGGCTCGTTATGCTCCTGCGCGGCGAGAAAAATATCCGTTCGGTTGTCGCCTTCCCAAAAAACCAAAAAGCCGAGGAGCCGATGATGGGCTCTCCGAGCGAGGTGGATGAAAGCCAGTTGAAGGAATTGGGTATTAAGGTGGTGAAGGAAAAATCATAACAAAAAAATTTATTGCCAAAGCTATTTTTATATGAGTATTTTTAATCCGGGTTCAACGCCACCGGTTGATAGTAGGGATGTTTCGCCGGTGGATCAGCCGAAAGACGCCAACACACTGCGACAAGAGTTGCTGGTTTATGCGCGGGAACATAGAAATGAGCTAGTGGTTTTCAAGGATCATCGCGAACATGTAATTTTTTTTCAACCGTCCGGATGGCAAGCCGGTTCGCGGGGTCGGGAATTGGCAGGAAAGTACCAAGAGGTGTTATTAGAGGAGAGAGTGCAGGAAGACCCTGAATCATTTTTTACGAATGGAACCAAACGGGTTCAACCGGAATCGAGATCCAGCAACCCCTTGGATTTTTTGGATAAAAAATACCTTGATCCTGACGAATTTTTTGAGCGAGCCAGAGAATATGTGTCCAGCGTTTTATCAGAAATCCTAGCAAACAATAAAAAGCTTGTGGCGATGATTGAATCATTGGGAGAAATTGTAAATGGCGGTCTGCCGATAAGCGCCGACGCAAAAAACGAAGCCTTGAGATTATTGAGAAAGGTGCGACATGATGAAGAAGACAGCGTTTTCAAACTTTTTTTACTTGACTCCGATGTCCTTCCGATTTTGAGGATTGAGGACGGGCAAAAAAATTCAGACATCAAACAATTGGCAAACGGAGTGGTGGTAGCTTCGGCCGACACTGATAGATTGACAGCGGAATTGAGCGAATTATTGAAATAAAATCAGTCATCATAAAATATTTTCTCCATGCCCGCCGGCTTTAATTTTTCCGATCTTCAGCATTTATTGGCAATTAAATTTTGCTTTTATTTTTTTGTTTTTTTTGGCATTATCTCAATCTGGAAAAAATGGCCGACCTGGCGGATTATCGCCCTTGCCGGACTGCTGAACGGACTGGCTTATTTTTTTCTGGTAAAGGGCGCGACCGCGATGTTTTGGGGCTTGCAAGGAGACGAATTGACCATCGCCGCCATGTTTGAATCCTTCGCCCACAAGAGTTTTTGGGCGGATTTCGCTTATGGTCATTTGCCGCCGTTCTATCCGCCATTGTATTTTTGGGTGTTCGCGGTTATAGGTAAAGTAGCTGATCTGAACGGCGTCCAAATCGCCAAACTGGCTTCGGCCTCGATGATCGCGATTTTGCCTATTATCCTCTATTGGACGCAAAAATTATTTTGGAAAAATAAACAAGAGGAAGACGTTCCAAATCCGGTTGCTTGGGCGGTACTGCCGTTCATTATCATGATTCTCATTGATTGGGACGCCATGATTTTGAAGCCATACGAAGTAGTTGCGGCGGCAGCGGCCGTTTTGTGGATTTCCTTTATTTTGCATGATATCCGCCGGCAATTATTGAATTGGAAGAAAATTATCGCCTATGGAATATCCGGCGGGATTATTTTTATGACTTATTATCTTTGGCTGATTTTCGGCGCGATCGCGTTCGCCCTTTACGGTCTTTCATTGAAAAAGGGAGAGGAGTGGAAATATTATTCGCGTCTGCTCGCGATTGCCCTCATCGCTCTCGCCGCGGCTCTGCCGTTCCTGTGGCCGCTCCTCAAATCCTATTCCAAATACGGCAGTGAAAATTGGCAGGTGGCGCTTCTTACCGCCAAAGGCGTCGCTTTGCATTTCAGTATGTTTGCCTGGTTTTCTTGGCGCGGTTTTATTCTTCTCGGCGGGTTATTCAGCCTGCTTGCGTTTTGGCGTTTTTTTTATGTTCGGGGGTTATTATGCTTGTTTTTGTCCGCCTATGTTTGGCATGCGATGGGTCTCGCCACCGTGTTATTTTTTCGTTCGCCCGTTCAGGAATTCAAAGGTTTTGATTTTTTTGATCGCGTGGTTTTGGCATTCGCATTCGCTTTCGCCGTCGGTTATGTCTGGGAAAAATTAAAACAAAAAAAATATTTTTCGGCCGCGGTTTATCCGATCGCGATTATTTCTTTTTTATTCGCTTCCACCCAAATGTTGTTCGGATTTTTTGTCGACGACCCGTTGGTGCAGGAGCGAATGATTCTATCCAAAACCGTCAAACCGGCAATTTTGGAATTGGCGGATTTTTTGAAGAGCGATCCGGACAACCTGAAGAAAATCACTTTGAGTTCCGGCGTTCCCCAAGTGCAGGCTTTCGTTCCGCTTAATTTATATATATACTATAACCAGCATAATTCCCACCCGGCCGCCGCTTTCAGCGCGAAAAAAGCCTACTTGGATTATTTGGCGGTCGCTAAAACATCGGCGGAACTGTCCGGTTTGGCGAAAAACGCCTGGTACGCGCCGATTGATCGTTTTATTTTTTATAAAGACAAAAATTCCGCTGATTATCCGATTTTTTTCAATCTTGACGATTTTCCGAACGGCTCCAAAGAAACTTCGATTGGCATTCCCAAAAAATTATTCGCCCTGCCGGATTTTGAAACGGTTTATGAAAATAGCAGTTATATTGTCATAGAAAGAGGCGATAATATATAATGGGGCGGTCGCCGAATGTCATTTTTTTGTCATTCCCGTGAAAACGGGAATCCACGATCACCGCGATAAATTGTCCGTCCGTCTGGATTCCCCCGACTTAGTCGGGAGAATGACAATTTCGGTGAACTGGAGAGCAGCTAAAGCCAAGAAGAAAAATTATGAAATTCAATCTGGAAAATTTTACCGGTCCGCTGGATTTGTTGATTTCTTTGATTGAAGAAGAAAAAATGTCAATCGGCGAAATCACGCTGTCCAAAATCACCGAGCAGTATTTGGCGTATTTGGATGAAGTGGAGGAAGTCCTGCCGGATGAATTGGCGGATTTTTTGGTTGTGGCCGCTCGGCTTATATACCTGAAATCCAAAACTTTATTGCCGCGACTTTTGCCGGAGGAAGACGACGGTCCGGATTTGGCGGTTCAGCTTAAATTATACAAATTATTTTTTGATGCCAGCAAGAAAGTCAACCGGCTGTGGCTTTCGGATGAAAGCGCGAGTGTTCGGATCGAGCCCGCGCGGGTGGTCGCAAGCGTCATTCCGCCGGCTAATTTTACCGCGGAAGAATTGCGAAAAAGTTTTCGGCATTTGTTGCAAAAATTGCAGCCTCCGAAGCCGATTCCCGAAACAACCATAGACAAAACCGTGTCCATGAAAGAAAAGATTGACAGCATCAGAAAGTTTTTGGCGACTGCCGGACGCGTCAATTTTTCCAAAGTGGTCGGCGACCTCGCCGGCAAAACCGACATTATTATCAGCTTCCTCGCTTTGTTGGAACTGTTCAAGCAAAAGGCGCTCACCCTTGACCAAAAAAAAGTTTTTGGAGACATAATCATCAAAAAAATTTAATATGACTGATCTAACCGGCCGGATTGAATCTCTCCTTTTCGTCGCTTCTCGGCCGATGTCCCGCGAGGAAATCGGCAAAAATGTCGGCGCGTCGTCCGAAGCGGTCGCCGCGGCCATTGATTCACTTAAAGAAAAATACCGTTCGGAAAATTCCGGAATTTGCCTGATTGACAACGGCAACGACCTGCAAATGGGTACGAATCCGGCCAATCGGGAAATGGTGGATAATGTGATAACGAGAGAAATTAACGGCGATCTGACTCGCGCTCAATTGGAGACTTTGACCGTGGTTGCCTACTGCGGGCCGATTACCCGGCCGGAATTGGAAACTATTCGCGGCGTGAATTGCGCCATAATTTTGCGTAATTTGCAGATGCGCGGGTTGGTGGATGAAGAGGGAGCGGACGAGGGGATCGTGCCTTATTATCGCGTTTCCGTTAGCGCTTTGCGTTTTTTGGGGATTGATTCGCCGGCGGACTTGCCGGATTATGACGAACTGTGCGATCATCCCTATCTCAAACAGCAATTGTCGACCGTCCATCCGAACGAAGTCAAGTTATGAGTTTCCCGAGCGATAACAATTTTCTCGCGAATAATGAAATTTCGACACCGAAGATTGATCGGTGGCGCAACTGGTTTTTTGTTTTGGTATTGCTTGCCGGCGCCGGCTATTTATCCCTGAAACCGTTTTTGACGGGCTGGGTCGCGGGTGCGAAAATAAAAATTGAAGCGGTCGTGATCAGTAATTTGAAAATAAGCAAGACGGCGAGCGTCGGCGGCGATAAAGTCGTCTTGCCTCCGCCCTTGCCAAAACCACCCACGCCGACGAGGAGAGCGGACAGCGTTGATTTGGTGGAGCCGTTCACGGCGCGGGCGATAATGGCGCGCGATTTGGCGAGCGGATATGTATTATTTGCCAAAAATGAATATCAAAAATGGCCGCTCGCCAGTGTGACGAAATTATTATCGGCACTGGTTTTGCTGGATATGAATTTTGACTTTGCCACCACCACCGTTAGCGCGACCGGAGAATTGGCGGATTCCTATGTGGCGCAGGGGGTGGAATATCAGGCCGAGGATTTTTGGTTGGCTGCGCTCGTCGCCTCGTCCAATCGTTCAATTATGAGCCTCGCGGTCGCCACCGGTCTAACCGAAGACGAATTTGTGGCGAAAATCAATGCCAAAGCCAAAGAATTGGGAATGCCGGATACGCATTTGGAAGACCCGACCGGATTGGATCCGGATAATACGACCACCGCGAGCGACGCCGCCACCTTAATCGCAGAGGCCGTCCGCCATGATAAAATCAGAATGGCGCTCTTGACCCGCGAAATCAATTTGGCGGACGCGGAAGGCGAAAACAAGCTCCATATCTGGAACACCGATTGGCTGCTCCTGAATTGGATACCGAATCAATTTTTGGAATTCAACGGCGGAAAAACCGGCTACATCGCCGTTTCGGATTATAATTTCGTGATGCAAGTCGGCGATGGCAACGGCCACCTCGTGAATATCGCCGTCCTTGGCGCCGAAAGCCACGAAGCCAGATTCGTGGAAGCGAAAAAAGTGGCGGAGTGGGTGTTTGAGAGTTTTGAGTGGGTGATCCAGTAGTAGATTTATTTTAATATGAATCACGCAAAACAACAAATAACGAATAATTTTGAAGAATTAAAGGATGAGAGAAATGAATGTTGGAAGAGGGTTATTGATTTTACTAAAATTAAAACAAAAGGGGTAACTGTTTTTGAGATTTTGTCTCGACTGTACTGTGATGTGGGTAATGTGTCAGGTAAAATTATAAAATAAAACGAACCTTTTTACAGGTTCGTTTTATTGGTGCCCGAAGAGAGAATCGAACTCTCATGACCTTGCGATCGCGGGATTTTGAGTCCCGTGCGTCTACCAATTCCGCCATCCGGGCAATTTACGCCAAATTATTATACTGTTTGTTGTTCTTTTTGTCAACATATTGTATAATACACCGGTCGTAGAAGGATACATGATACACGCAACATGAGACATGTGTCGTGTTGCGTGTATCATGTATTTTGAGCAGAGGCCAGATCAAGGTACGAGAATTTTTGAATTAATTATGGCGAAAATCATATCGGTTGTCAATCAAAAAGGGGGGGTGGGCAAGACCACGACGGCCATCAATTTAGCGGCTTGGCTCGCGGAATTGGGCAAATTTGTCTTGCTCGTGGATATGGATCCTCAAGGGAACGCCAGCAGCGGTCTCGGCGTTCAGAAAGATCTCTTGGAACATGGCATTTATGAAGCCTTGTCCAGGCAAAAACGGTTGTTTGATGTAATTTTGAACAGCACTCACCAAGGCTTGCGCGTCGCTCCGGCCACCCCGAATCTCGCCGGCGCGAATATTGAACTGGTTAATGTGGAGAGGCGGGAGCATCAATTAGCCGATTTATTGTCGGAGGAAAGCCACGCTTATGATTATATTATCATTGATTGTCCGCCTTCGCTTGGGCTTCTGACTATCAACAGTTTGGTCGCGGCCGATGAATTGCTAATTCCGGTGCAAGCGGAATATTACGCCTTGGAAGGGCTCGGTCAATTGTTGCAGACCATCGGCTTGATTCAGAAACACATCAAACCGGAATTGGATATTCTCGGCGCCGTGATTACCATGTATGACAAGCGCACCCGATTATCCGAAGAAGTGATGAACGAATTGTATAAATATTTTCCCGATAGAATTTTCCGTTCGGTAATACCGCGCACCGTGCGTTTGGCCGAGGCGCCCAGTTTCGGCAAATCCATTGTCCAGTACGAGCCGCATGGCAAAGGTTCGCGTTCCTACGAGAGATTGGCGCGGGAAATAGTGGAAAAACACAATTCATCCGTTTAACAAAATTTGATTTTTTTATATGGCACTAGGAAAAGGTTTGGGATCACTGATACCGACCGCGAATTTCTTCGCCTCCAAAGCGCAGACGAACGAAAATGATCACGCCGCGTCCAAAGACCGGGGAATTTGGCATATTCCGATTACGGAAATAGTGCCGAACAGCGAACAGCCGCGCCGGAATTTTTCGCATCAGGAATTGGAAGATTTGGTTTCGTCCATAAAAAAATACGGCATTCTTCAGCCGATCACGGTGACCGAGCGAGCGGATGGCGGCTACGAATTAATCGCCGGCGAACGCCGGTTGCGCGCGGCGACGATTGCCGGCTTGGCGACAGTACCGGCCATTGTCCGTACTGCCACCCAACAAGAAAGATTGGAATTAGCACTCATTGAAAATCAAATTGATATTATCACAACTTTATTCACAAAC
>JBBTQT010000093.1:0-24572 GCA_038065575.1 Patescibacteria group bacterium | reverse complement strand
ACATCACCGCCAGTGGTTATTTGAATGTGGATAGCGGTACTTTCTATGTTGATAATGCTAATAATCGAGTGGGGGTAAATAGCACTACCCCGTCGTATGACCTCGCCGTGAATGGAACGAGTTGGTTTACCGGAACGAGTACGCATGCTAATTGGTTGGATGTGCAGGGGAAAGTGGGGAGTCCGATGCATAAGGGGTCGTTGGCGAATGGAGTGGGTGGGGCATCGCTGGATAATGGAGTATCGGTCTATGTCTCGGGTAACTACGCCTATGTTGCTTCTTATGGCAGCAGCGCGCTGGAAATAGTTGACATCTCCAACCCGGCCGTGCCGGTTCATAAGGGCAAAATCGCAAATGGAACGGGTGGTGCGTTGCTATCTACCCCACGTTCTGTATATGTGTCCGGCAACTATGCCTATATTGCTTCATATGGCAGCGATGCCCTGGAAATTGTTGATATTTCCAACCCAGTCTCATCCACTCACAAAGGATCAATTAGAAATGGTGACGGTGGGGCGTTGCTGGATGGGCCAAATTCTGTCTATGTATCCGGCAACTATGCATATGTTGCCTCAAGTGTCAGCGACGCCTTGGAAATAGTTGACATCTCCAATCCAGCGATGCCGGTTCATAAGGGATCGATAGCGAGTAGTACGACGGCGTTGCTTGACGATGTTAGGTCAGTATTCGTTTCCGGCGACTACGCCTATTTGACATCCTTTATTAACGACGCTCTGGAAATAGTAAACATCTCCAATCCGGCCGTGCCGGTTCATAAAGGATCGCTGGCAAATGGAGCAGGTGGGGCGCTGTTGAGCGATCCATTTTCTGTCTATGTATCCGGTAATAATGCATATGTTGTCTCCAATTCCAGTAACGCGCTGGAAATCATCGACATATCCAATCCGGCCGTGCCGGTTCATAAAGGATCGCTGGCAAATGGAGCAGGTGGGGCGCTTCTATCTAATCCACGTTCTGTATATGTGTCCGGCAACTATGCCTATATTGCCTCATATAGCAACGACGCCCTGGAAATAGTTGATATCTCCAGCTCAACCACTCCGTTTCATAAGGGGTCGTTGGTCAATGGTGCAGGAGGAGCGCTGATGGATTTACCGAACTCTGTCTTTGTATCCGGAAACTATGCCTATGTAGTTTCAGCCGGCCTTACTAATGCCCTAGAAATCATTGACATCTCCGGCGATACCATCTCCAACGCCGAAATCGGCACCACCAAAACCACCAATTTGCAAGTAATGAATAGTGCTATGTTTGATCAGAGTGTAAGCATCCGCGGTGGTCTTTCAATCGGTTCGAATGGGTTATTGCTTTCCGGAGATTTTGGGATGAGCAGTCCGACTTCTACCGATGTGCTTACGGCGACTAATACATTAGGGTTCTCGCACACCGCCTTGTTCAAATCAAATGCCACCGGCACCGAGACAAATCTTTTCATTTTTGACACGGTAAACACTTTCAGCAAAATCGCCAGCACCACCTACCTGTTAAGCGTGCGCAACAATGGCACGCCGGCGTTTTCCGTGGCGTCAAACGGCGATGTGACCGCGAGTGGCACACTCTTTGCCAGTTCCGCCACTATCGGCACGGCCTTGGCTCCCGGCGACTTGGCGGAAAGAGTGGATATCAACCCGGCCGAAACCGTTGAGCCGGGCGATGTGATGATTGTTGATCCGAGTTCCACTGATCTTTACCGAAAAAGCGATACCGCCTACGACAAACGGGTCGCCGGCGTTATCTCCACCAACCCGAGCATCATTGTCGGAGACGCCCGAACCGGGTATGCGGCGGTAATGGCCATGGTCGGACGCGTGCCGGTCAAGGTATCCGTAGAGAACGGTCCAATTATGAACGGCGATCTCCTAGTGGCGGCCTCCACCACCGGCTACGCGATGCGTTATGATCCCGATTCGGACATTGAAGTCAAGACCGCGGGAATTGTCGGCATCGCCCTTGAATCGTTCGCGACCGGAACGGGAAAAATAATGACGCTGGTGCGCACCGGCTGGGTGCAAAACAGAAATCAAACTTTGAAGACCATGCAGACCAACATCGCGAGCATTGCGGCGGCCGGAAATGTCGCGATTCAAACCAATCCGAGCGAGCTTACGGTGGAGCAAAACTCCAGCGGACAGATTGCTTATGTCGCCGGTCAAAATCTTGATTTGAACAACTCCATCCTAATCAATGTGGCGGGTATCCGTGGCAAGAACGACAAATGGCAAATTGACGAAGAAGGTCGATTCATCACCAAGGTAGCGGCGACAAACGGCGATACCCGCTCCTTGTACGCGGTACAATCCGAACAGACTGAAATAGTTATTTCCGGAGTATCAACGCTGGAAAGCGGCAGCAAAAAAATTCTATTTGACGAAATAAACGCCTCCATCATCAATCCGGAAAAAAATATCAAAGTAAGCATTACTCTTACATCGGAAGCGAATGGCGTCTTCGTGACCGACAAGAGCGAGAAAGGATTTACTGTCAAGGAATTGAATAACGGCGGCAGTAATGCTACTTTTGATTGGGTGGTGATAGCGGAAAGGAAAATCGGGCAGGACGATGAAGACGCTGAAGCAAGCACGAATAATTCCACTCCGACGGGAAATAACCCGACCAGCGAGCCACAACCAGGTGCAACGGAATCAAGCACTGGCAATGTCCAGAGTGAGACAAATTCAAATACAACTTCAACCGCGTCAGACGCTGAAAATCTACCAACAAGCTCTGATCCGACAACTGAACAAGCAACCGGAGATGAAGCGCAGGCAAATCCTGAACCGACTAGCCCGACAGACTCCTCGGCAACAGTAACGCCCGAACCGATCGCGGAAGCGACGGCGTCAGAAGCGCCTGCCGCCGAACCAACACCCCCGACGAATCCGGAACCGGAGACCCCGCCGGAAACACCAAACCCGGAGATGTAGAAAATTGACAGAATATTTTGGAATGGTATAATTATCGTATTAAAAAAATGTCACTCTGAATATGAACGAAAATCAGCCGACAATTCAAGATGTTTTGGAGGCAATAAACTCTTTCGCTGGAAATGTGGAAAATAGATTCGTTAAAATAGACGAAAAGTTTGATAAAATAGATGAAAGATTCGTTAAAATAGACGAAAAGTTTGACAGGATAGATGAAAAATTCGCTAAAAGTGATAGCAATTTCTCAACGATTAATGGCCAGCTCGCACGACTTGAAACAAAAATGGACGAGGGATTCGGTAGTATTCGTTCGGAGATGAGAGAATTGCGCGGCGAACTTATAGAGAGGATAGACCGTCTGGAAAAAAGAGCGGGTGAGGATACTGATGCTACTATTCAGGATTATATAAATCTAAAGCAACGAGTTGATGTCCTGGAAAGGACGGTCCGACAAATGGCTCACAATTAATGTGATTATACAAAATTGAATATTCTCGAATGAAACCGTTCGTTAATCTAGGTTTAAATGACAATTTTTCTTCTCTGACTGAGATCACCATCATAGCATTTTATTGTTATGTCCCGCCTAAAATTTTTCGCTGAAATCAACAAATCAAGTGTCGCCGAAGCCGGTGGAAAAGGCGCGTCGCTGGGGGAACTCACCAAGGCTGGAATTTCGGTGCCGCCGGGTTTCGCGGTGCTCGCGGATGCGTTTGATCGATTTTTAGAAGAAACAAAATTGAAGGAAGAAATCGCCGCCAGGTTGGCAGATGTTAATCATGAAGACATCGGCAGTGTTGAGAATGTTGCCAAAATTATCCGATCCGAAGTCTCGGGCATCGCTTTTACCGTTCACCCGGTAACCGAGGACTATGATCAGATGATAATTGAAGCCGGTTTCGGATTAGGGGAGGCGATTGTGAGCGGACAAATCACGCCTGATAGTTATGTTGTAAGCAAAAACGAGTTGAGTATTATTGATATTAGCGTCAGTCGGCAGACTAGAAAATTAGCCCGTTCCGGAGGTGATTCCCACAAGAAGACAAAACCAACATCAGAAGCGGATCAAACGCTCGATTCCGCCAACATCTGGGTGGATCTGGACAGTAGCGAAGGCGAACAGCAAAAATTGAATCAAACGCAAATCATTGAACTCGCTAAATTGTGCCGCGAAATTGAGAATCATTACGGCTTCCCTTGCGACATTGAATGGGCGAACGCCGGTGGCAAATTCTACATCACCCAAAGCCGGCCGATTACCACCCTAAAACCGAAAAGTGCATAACCGGCCACGGATATTGACAAAGCCGGCAAAATGTGATATAATTGCGCTAGTTGGGTAACCCAGTAATTGTGTTCCCAAAATCAGGTCGATTTATACAAGTTTCTCAAACACCATTTTGGGAACGAACACAACACAAGTCTACTATGGCATTCACAACCGATAGACAAATGTTTGATGTGGATTTAACTTGCGCCGAATGCAACGCCCACATTTCACAGTTGCCTTTCCAGCCAAGCGGTGACCGTCCGGTGTACTGTTCCGACTGCAACCGAGCTCGTCGCGATCGTCGCGATGACAGCGGTGGCAGAGGGTTCAGCCACGGTCCGCGCGCTCCTCGCCAAATGTACGCCGTTTCGTTGACTTGCGCCGGATGCGGAGCTCAGATCACTGAACTTCCATTCCAGCCAAGCAATGACAAACCGGTATACTGCCGCGAATGTATGCAATCACGACGCAACAACCGAGAATAATACTCTCTGTTGCCAAAAGAATCCCGACTCAGTCGGGGTTCTTTTTTTTATTCTCAAAACTTGAAAAAAATCCGAATTCTGCTAGAATAAAGCGAAACGCTATGAAAAAAAATAAGGAAAAAATATTAGTCGCTCTCTCCGGGGGCGTGGACTCGGCGGTAGCGGCCGCGTTATTGGTGGCGCGGGGATTTGATGTTACCGGTGCCTTCATGGTGAATTACGAAGCGGACGAACGCGAGAACGGCAAACCGTGGTCAAAATGCTGGACCGCCGACTATCGCGACGCTCTGCGCGTAGCGGCTGGTCTTGGTGTACCGCTTATCCGACTTGATTTTACCAAGGAGTACAAGAAATATGTGCTTGATTATTTGTACCGGGAATATGAGTTGGGAAATACTCCGAACCCTGATGTACTCTGCAATCAATATATTAAATTCGGATTTTGGCTGAAAAAGGCCAAACAGCTGGGGTTTTCCAAATTGGCAACCGGACATTATGCGCGGACTAATAAAATTACGAATTACGAATTAAGAATTACGAATTGTGAGACGGTGTCCTTACTTGAAGCCATGGATAAAAATAAAGATCAAACTTATTTTCTGCATCAATTAGGGCAAGATCAGTTGCGGGATGTGCTGTTTCCGATTGGCGAATATACCAAGCCACAGGTGAGAAAATTGGCGAAAAAATTCGGATTGCCGGTGGCGGAAAAAGAAGAAAGTATGGGAATATGTTTTGTCGGAGAAGTGCCGATGAAGGAATTTTTGGAGAGTAAAGTGAAGACGAAGCCGGGTAAGGTGATTTTAAGCAGCGGTGAAGTTATCGGCGAGCACGATGGCCTGGCGTTTTATACCATTGGACAGAGGCATTTAGGAATTAATAATTACCCGCCTTCGCCCATCGGGGCTTCGGACGGGCGAGGCAAATTAATAATTAATAATTATCGCGACAAGCCACTCTATGTAGTTGGTAAGAAAATGGACGCCAATGAATTGATTGTCGGCAATGAAAATGATCCTCTGCTGTATAAAAAAACAATTAGGGTGATTGATGTGAATTGGATCAGTGGACAAGAGCCGAAATTTCCGTTAAAATGCCTGGTGAGACTGCGTCATCGGCAACCGTTGCAGACCGGCTCAATCAGTAAGCCGGAGGAAAATAAAACACCTTCGGACAACGGCCTAATTATAAAGTTCAACCGCTCGCAAAGAGCGCCGGCCACGGGGCAGTTCGCGGTTTTCTACCGGGACGAAAAATGTCTCGGTGGCGGAATTATTTCCGGATAATATGCATAATTATTTCTATGTCGCTATTTGAACCGATTATCAGAGTACTCATATCCCAATGGTTTTATTTCTTGCTCGCCGGGGTATTGGTGTTTGTCGCCTATAAATTATTCAAGGACTGAAAAATTATGATTACATCCAAGGAACTGCGTCAAAAATATCTGGACTTTTTCGCGAGCCATGGCCACGCGATTATTGCATCCTCGTCCTTAATTCCGGATAATGATCCGACGGTACTGTTCACGACCGCCGGCATGCACCCCCTCGTACCGTATCTGCTTGGCGAACGACATCCGTCCGGAACGCGGCTCGCCAATGTGCAAAAATGCGTCCGTACCCAAGATATTGACGAGGTAGGCGATGAAAGGCACGATACTTTTTTTGAAATGCTCGGCAATTGGTCGCTTGGTGATTATTTTAAGCGGGAGGCGATTGAATGGAGTTGGGAATTTTTGACTGCCGAATCATGGCTCGGTCTCGATCCAAAAAAATTGGCAGTGTCCGTATTCGCAGGCGACGAAAATGCCCCGCGTGATGAAGAGTCGGCGGAAATCTGGAAATCGCTCGGCGTGCCGGCGGACAGAGTCGCCTACTTGCCAAAGGCCAACAATTGGTGGGGACCGGCCGGCGCGACCGGACCCTGTGGACCGGACACGGAAATGTTTTATTGGAAAGGCGAAACCGAATTTCCGACGGAAAGAAGTAATCCCGAAACCGACGAAGACCATTGGCTGGAAATTTGGAATGATGTTTTCATGCAGTATTTCAAAGACGCGGAGGGAAAGTACGCGCCGCTCGCCAAACAGAATGTGGATACCGGCATGGGTCTCGAACGAACGCTTATGGTTATGAACGGACTATCCGATGTGTTTCAGATAGATACCTTCCGACCGCTCGTTGAAAAAATCCAAAAAATTTCCGGACGCGAATATCAGGAAAATATTGATGTGACGAAATCAATGCGCATCATCGCCGATCATATTCGCACCGCGGTCATGATTATGGGCGATGACCGGAATGTCGCGCCAAGCAATGTGGATCAGGGCTATATCGTCAGGCGACTGCTCCGCCGCGCCATTCGCCATGGACGCCTGCTCGGCATCAAGGAAAATTTTTGCGGAATGATCGCCGAGGAAGTGATCGTGATTTTTGCCACTGTTTATCCGGAATTGGCGCGAAATCGGGATTTTGTTCTGTCCGAAGCGACCGGAGAAGAAAATCGTTTCCGCAACACCCTTGAACAAGGTCTGAAGGAATTTGAAAAATTACTGGACGGATACCGAATCGCGTTCGAAAAAACCGGCCGGGCGATTACGCGAATTTCCGGCAAACAAGCTTTCAAACTCTATGATACTTATGGATTCCCATTGGAAATAACCGAAGAACTGGCTCACGAAAAAAATTTGACGGTTGACACTGCCGAATTTAATGAGGCCTTTCGGGCGCATCAAGAATTATCCCGTTCCGGCGCGGAGCAAAAATTCAAGGGTGGCTTGGCCGACACTTCGGAAATTTCCACCAAATACCACACCGCCACGCATTTATTGCATGCCGCCTTGCATCAAATTCTTGGCGATCACGCCTCCCAAAAGGGAAGTAATATCACCACCGAACGCCTGCGTTTTGATTTCGCGCATTCGGAAAAAATGACGGCCGATCAAATCAAGCAAACCGAAGATTTAATCAACGCCGCCATCAAGAACGACTACCCGGTAAGCTACGCCGAGATGACTGTGGAGGAGGCGAGGCAAAAGCTGGCGATCGGACTATTCGGCGATAAATACGGCGAAAAAGTTAAGGTCTATACTGTCGGCGACACCGAGCAGATGGCGAAAGCCGAAGAAAACAGTCCGACATTCAGCCGTGAAATTTGCGGCGGCCCGCACGTGGAGCATACCGGTACCATGGGACACTTCCGCATCCTGAAAGAAGAGGCGGTAAGCTCGGGCGTCCGAAGAATCAAGGCAATTTTGGAAGCTGAAAATAAATAACTCCATCCCATGTTAAAGCGGCTTTTTTTATACCTATGGTCAATGCGTCGCCAGTTCACGAAGTATTTTATAATCGGCATTACCGCCTTCGTATTGGATATCGGCAGTCTCTATCTATTGAAGGAATACGGGCATTTTTCGCCGGTAATATCAATCGTTCTCAATCAGGTTGTCATTCTCAATCTGGTATTTTACCTGAACAAAATTTGGTCGTTCCGATCATCCGGCCAAACTCGCCAACAGATAATAAAATTCTACCTATTGGCGGCCACCAACTACCTTATTTCCATCATTTGGATGTGGGTCTGGCATAATCATTTGCAGATAAACTACTTAATTGCTAGAATAACGAATATCATTCTCGCGGTGGCTTGGAATTTCTTGCTGTACCGCTATTGGGTGTATCGCAATGATCCAGATTCGCGATTGCTAATTCCACCATCCTGATCCTCAATATTCGTAATTCGTAATTTTTAATTCGTAATTGCCTACTATGGCAGACCGTTGTGCATAACTATTCATATTTGGCTTAAATAAGCAATTTTATTACATTATAATCATTAAATTATTCAGACTTGACACTATTCGGAAAATAAGTTAGAATAGTGCCAGTAATTTTCTATACATGAGTAACAAGGATAACGTGTTGGAGGTTCGGGGCAGGATTGACGAAGTTCTGCCGGGAGCGAAGTTCAGGGTGATTCTTGAGAATGGGCATTCCATTACCGCCCATCTTTCCGGCAAAATGCGGGTGAATAACATCCGTCTTGGAGTCGGAGACGAGGTCAAAACCGAGCTTACGCCTTATGACCTCACCAAAGGACGCGTTACTTACCGATTCTAATCAACCAGTGCGGTGTAGCCTGACTTCGGTCGGGCGTGGATATCGCGGCAGTGGTTGATGTTTTTTTGTCTTAAATACTAAATAAAATATATGAAGGTAAGCGCGTCAGTAAAAAAACGTTGTCTCCGTTGCGAGACAGTGCGCCGCCAGGGCGTGGTTTACGTGATTTGCGAAAATCCCCGCCACAAGCAACGACAGGGAACCAAGCAAAGACGAAGCGCCGCCTGAAAAACACCGTTTATTGAATTATAAATTTACATTTACATTATGAGAGTCGCCGGAATAAACATTCCCAATGAAAAAAAGATCGTAATCGCTCTTACTTATGTTTACGGCATCGGCGATGTGACTGCCGCGAAAATTTTGGAAATCGCCAAAATTGACAAAAATAAATCGGCTTCCAAACTCACCGAAGAAGAACAGGATAAAATTCGCACCATCGTGGAAAAACAATTTTCCACCGAAGGCGATCTCCGCCGTCAAATTCAGACGAACATCAAACGATTGAAAGACATCAAATGCTTCCGCGGTCTGCGCCACATGAAGCATCTGCCTTGCCGCGGACAGAGAACAAAATCAAACTCGCGCACCGTGCGGGGCAACAAGCGCAATCTCGCCATCAGTGGCAAAAAACCGTCCGCCCAGAAGACCTAAATTTAATTTCAATTTATAATCATAGATTATGGCCGATAATGAGAAAAAAATTGCCAAAAAAAAGAAAATATTAAGGTCTGTCTCGCACGGGCGGGCTTATATTCAGGCCACTTTTAACAACACGATCGTGACAATCACCGATCAAAACGGCGATGTGATCGGTTGGGCGAGCGCGGGTGGCGCCGGATTCAAGGGCCCGAAAAAGGCCACTCCCTATGCCGCCGGTATTGTTGTCAAGAAAGTGGTGGACAGCATCAAAGCTTTTGGTTTGAAGGAAGTGAATGTTTTTGTGCGAGGCATTGGTGGCGGACGCGAATCGGCCATTCGCGCTTTGAACACCAACAATATCCAGGTTCTTACCGTGAAGGACATCACGCCGACTCCGCACAATGGCTGCCGACCGCCGAAAAGACGTCGCGTCTAAACATTACTTAAAGAATATTTGATTATATATGGGAAGATATACCGGACCAAGAAACAAAATTGCCAGACGCTTCGGGGTAAATCTCGGCTTGAAGTCCAACCCCACGAAAGTGGCCAAGAGACTCAGCCAAAAACCCGGTGTGCACGGCGCGTCACGTCGCCCAAAGAGTACCAGCAGTTTTGGCAAACAATTGGAAGAGAAGCAGAAAGCGAAATATATTTACGGAATTCGCGAAAAGCAAATCCGCCGTTATGTCAACGAAGCCACCAAAACCAACGGCGACTCCGGAATCTTCCTGCAACAGATACTGGAGATGCGTCTCGACAATGTGATCTACCGTTTGGGTTTCGCCATCACCCGCGCTCAAGCGAGACAAATGACCACTCATGGCATGTTTATGGTCAATGGCAAAAAACTTGATGTCCCGTCGCACATTGTCGCGGTCGGAGACGAAATTACCGTGAAACCGAACAAAAACGGCAAGAAGATATTTGATTCATTGGAAGATCGCGCGAAAAATTACGAACTGCCTTCCTGGCTCCAGTTCAATGCCGCCACCAAAACCGGCAAAGTGATCAGCAAACCGATGAAGGAAGATTTTGAACAGGTGTTTGATGTCAAATTCATTATTGAATACTTTTCAACCCGTTAATAACAGGAGGGGGACAAAGGCAAATATGCCGCCCCGATAAATATATCAGTCTATGGAACATATCTTACTACCGTCCGCCATAGAGTTTCGCGCCACGGATAATCCGAACGTGAGCAAATTAGTGTTGACTCCTTGTCATCAGGGATACGGAATAACGCTCGCGAACGCCTTGCGGAGAGTCTTGCTCTCATCCATTTCCGGCGCCGCGGTGGAAGCGGTCAAAATTGAAGGAGTGTCCCATGAATTTTCCGCGATTCCCGGTGTACAAGAGGATGTGATTGAAGTGATTTTGAATTTGAAACAGCTGGCGATTCGATCGTTTTCCGACGCTCCGATCAAGCTCACATTGACCAAAAAGGGCAAGGGGGCGATCACGGCCGCGGATTTTGAAAAAAACGCCGATGTGGAAATTGTCAACACCGACCTGAAAATCGCCACCAGCAATGAAGAGAAAAAAACCTTCACCATGGAAGTGATAATCGGCAAGGGGTTGGGATATGTTACCGCCGCCGAGAAAAACAGCAAAAATCTTGACCTGGGAACAATCCTGATTGACTCATTTTACTCGCCGGTCAAGGATGTCGGCTACAACATTGAAAACACCCGCGTCGGCGATGTCACCGACTACGAGGAATTGACGATCACCATTGAAACCAATGGCACCATCTCCCCGAAATCCGCGGTCAATCAAGCCACCCAAATTATTTTGAACCATTTTAATTTAGTGTCTAACGTTTCGCAATCCGAGGAAGCGGAGAGGGACGCCGACTAACGATTTCATTCGCGATAAGAAAAAATATGCGCCATAAGAAAAAAAACATCAAACTGGGCAGAGAAAAAGCTCCGAGAATCGCCTTGCTTCGCGGCTTGGCGGAGAATTTGATTCTCCACGGATCAATGAAAACAACCAAAGCCAAGGCCAAGGCGGTGAAGACGGTCGTGGAACCGTTAGTTACCAAGGCCAAGAAAAATCGGCCGGTTGATTTGCAAAATATCGGACGGGTGCTTTACACCGGCAACGCCGTCAATAAACTGGTGAAGGAAATCGCTCCGCGCTACGCCGACCGACGCGGCGGCTATACCCGAATTATAAAAATCGGTCCCCGCGCGAAGGACAGCGCCGATATGGTTAAAATTGAATTTGTATAATATGAGCACGATTCAGAAGACTCGCGAGACAATTGAACTTGACGCCACCGGCATCGCTTTGGGGCGTCTCGCCGCCAAGATCGCCATGGTTTTGCAAGGCAAACACAAACCCCAGTATGTTCCGTATCTTGACACCGGAGACAAAGTTGTAGTAACCAATGCCGGTAAGATCAAATTAACCGGTCGCAAGCTTGAACAAAAAGATTACAAGCACCACACCATGTTTCCGGGCGGATTGAAAACGAAACCGATGAAAAAAGTTTTTTTGGATAATCCGGGGAAAGTTTTGGAACACGCCATTTATGGCATGCTACCGAAAAATCGCACCCGCGACGAACTGATGAAGCGCGTTACCTTCAAATCATAATAATTAAATATCTAGTATTGCTGTCTATGGCCACAAATCCTCCAAAAGCGAAAGCCACCACTGAAATGGAACGAGCGGTCGGCCGAAGAAAAACCGCCGCCGCCCGAGTGCGAATATCGCTCGGAACCGGCAAAATCACCATTAATGACAAGCCATTGGCAGCGTATTTCGGATTGGTAAGTTGGCAAGATAAAATTATTTCTCCTTTGATTTTGACCGGCAGAGACAAGCAACTGGATATTACGGTCAAGGTAGCCGGCGGAGGAGTGGTTTCCCAAACCGAGGCCATTCGCCACGGAATCGCTCGCGCCCTGGTTAAATGGAACGCGGAATTGAAATCGGCGTTGCGCGCCGCCGGATATTTGACCCGCGACTCCCGCACCAAAGAAAGAAAAAAACCCGGCTTGCGCAAGGCCCGCCGTGGCCACCAGTGGAGAAAACGTTGATTTTCAAAACCCGCTCCGGCGGGTTTTTTGTTTGATAAATATGCTATTTTAGGATAAAATGAGTACAATAGATTAGTAATTAGGCACTGTCGCCAAATGACCAAAAACCGTATTCGGCAACAGTCCCTAAGGATAAGTCTGGGTCTTACCCAATTCGCCTGCTCGGCGTAGCGAAGCGAAGCCGAGTAATTCGTAATTACCCCCGTGTCTCCCTCCATCATCCACAACACCACGCTAATGATGATCGCCTCGGTCTGCCAGAAGGTTATTTCTTTGATTTATTTCACCATTTTGGCGCGTCAAATCGGCCCGACCAATATCGGCATCTACACGAGCGCGCTCGCCATGACCACGATTTTCGTTATTTTTGTTGACTTGGGTTTCACCAATGTTTTTATCCGGGAGTCAGCCAGAGATAAAGCCGGAATGCAAAAACTGCTATCTTCGGTCCTCGGGGCGAAGTTGCTTTGTGGCGCGGCGAGCTATGCCGCCATGTTCATCACCCTGAAAGCCCTGAATTTTGAGCCGGAGTTCACGCTCATGGTGATCATATCCGGAATTACCATGCTTTTTGATTCGTTCAACCTTACGACCTATGGCGCATTACGCGCGCAAAATAATCTGCGCTACGAGTCTTTTTCTCTTTTGGCCAGCCAATTCTTGTCAATGATAATCGGGCTCACGGCCGTATTTCTCGGATTGCCGATTTATTTTTTGATTCTGGCTTTTACCATCCCGTCTTCGCTTAATTCCTTATATTCAGCGACGATCCTACGCCGAAAATACGGCCTGCGCGTCACTCCGGCTTTTGAGTGGCCGGAATTGAAGAGAATCGCCATAATGTCCCTGCCCTTCGCGCTAGCCGCGATTTTCGGCCGGATATATTCCTATGTGGATGTGATAATGCTAAAAAAAATCGCCGGCAATGTCGCCGCCGGCATTTACAGCACGCCGTCAAAAATCACTTTTGCTTTTCAATTTATTCCGATGGCGCTCGTTGCTTCTCTCTATCCGAGGTTCAGTCAATATTTCGCCGAAGATAAGGAGAAACTCAAGCAGTTGTTCCTGGACAGTTTGCGCTACCTGCTGATTATCGCGATACCCATAAGCGTTGGCATCGCCATCCTGTCGCGCGACATAATCCTTCTTTTTTTTACCGCCAAATACGCTCCGTCCATCCTGCCTTTGCGGATTCTGATCATCAGCTTGGTGTTCTCGTTCATCAGTTTTCCAATCGGATCATTTCTCAACGCCGTCAACAAGCAAAATGTTCAGACCGGGATCACCGCCGTAATTCTTTTTTTTAATTTCACTCTAAACCTGATTCTCATTCCACGGTTGGGAGCGGTGGGAGCGGCGATTGCCGCCTTGTCCGGCAATATATTGCTCGCCGCGCTCGGATATTTTTATGTCGTGAAATTGATGGCGATTCGCCAGAAATATATTTTGAAACTGACGGTTAAATTGATCCTCGGCGCCATCACTATGGCGATAGTCTTAATTTACAGCCGCGACCTCAACAACCTGCTCGCGCGGGTAATCCTGGCCGGAGCGGCCTACCTGGCGACGATAGTGTCGCTAAAAGCCATCACCGTCCTCGAGATCAAGCAAATAACCTCGTTAATAAAAAAATAATATGCGCAAAATTTTGGTAATCACCTTTGAATTTCCGCCCCAAGTCGGCGGCATCGCCACCTATCTTGACCAACTCTGTCGCCATTATGACCCTAAAAATATTGTAGTCCTCGCGCCAAAATATCCGGGGGACGCGGATTTTGATCGCAGCCTATCCTACCAGGTCGTCCGCCGCCAATTGCTGTTTCCGAGGTTTTTTTGGCCGCGCTGGATTAAATTGTGTTTGCTGGCGTGGAGGATATCCCGAAAAGAAAAAATTGATTTAATAATGATTCACCATATCCTGCCGACCGGTTACGCCGCCTTATTCGTCAAGAAAACTCTGAAAATTCCTTTTCTAGTATTTTCCCACGGCACCGACACCCAGCTGATTCTCGAGCGCGTTTGGAAGAAAAAAATGATGGGAGCCATAATCAACGCGGCCAAAAAAATAATTTTCAACAGCGAATCATTGAAAAGAAAATTTTTGGAAAAAACCTTGAAATTTGAGGACAAAAGCTTGGTGCTATATCCTTGTCCGGAACCGGATTTTTTTGTCGCGCCAGCGGCCGAAACATTGGAAAAAATGCGCGCGCAATACGCACTGGCCGGCAAGAAAGTGATATTAAGCGTCGGCCGTCTGGCGGATGGCAAAGGATTTCCTCATATCGTGAGAATTCTGCCGAGAATTTTGGAAACCAATCCGAACATCGTCTGGATTCTAATCGGTGCCGGATCGAAAAAAGCGGAAATAACCACCCAAATTCAGGCCAATTCTCTGCAAAATGTCGTACGGTATATCGGCGAGGTGCCGCATAGCGCGCTCAAACCTTACTATTACCTGGTGGACCTATTTTTGTTGCTTACCCACCCGGACGAAGGACGCGAAGAAGGGCTGGGGCAGGTATTTCTGGAAGCACAGGCGGCGGCTCTGCCGATAGTCGGGGGTTATAGCGGGGGAGTGGAGGAAGCGGTAGCGAACGGCCAGGCCGGAATGCTGTTTGATGTGAGGCGCGAGGAACAGGCGATTATCAAAACGGTGCTGGAATTGCTAAATAATGGCGAATATGCCCGAACTATGGGCGCGCGCGGCAGACAAAGAATGAAAGATGAATTTAATTGGAATCATCAGCTGGCGAAAATCAGGGAGTGGACCGATTGATCGGTTTCACAAATTGACGCAGTGGTGCTATAATGCGCATTGATATGATGCCGAGAGAAGACAACAAAATCAGGCGTTTTTTCACATCGCGCGTTTTTTTGGTTATCGCGCTCATTGTCGCGATCGCGGCCGCGATCGGATTCGGTCGCGCCTATTTTCAGAATTATCAGGTAAATCGCGTGATTGAACAGTTACAAAACGATGTTGGAAAATTGGAAAACAAAAAATTGGAATCAATGCGCATTCTGAAATACGTCATGAGCCAAAATTTCGTGGAGCAAAAAGCGCGCGCCGAATTGAATATGAAAAAACCGGGCGAGCGGGTGGCGATTATCAACCGCGGCGAGGCGAATAAAGACCGCGATTTGGAGACTGCCGAGCCGCCTGATCGGGTCTTGAATAACCCGGCCAAATGGTGGTATTATTTTACAACCGGCCGATCCGGAACCGATAATTTAATTTCAAATCGTTAATCATTAACCATTCAGTCTATGGAAGATTCAGCCAAAAATCCCGAGGAACCGATTGAGGCCAAAACCGAAGAAATTGTTGCCGAAGCCCCCAATGTTGGTACCGGCAATCCAAAAAAGAGCCTGGTTCGCAGTTTAGGTTTAGGAGTGGCGATTGCCGTGGTTGTCGGCGTCTTGGCGGGCGGCGGAACGCTTGTCTCCATGGCCTATTCCGGAAGCAAGAACCCGCTGGCGGTTAAGACTGCCACTTTGCTCCGGCTGGCGGTGGCACGGGTCAATGATAAGCCGATCCTTTACAGCGATTATAATCGCGATTTGGGTTCACTAAAGCAATTTTACGCCGCCAATCCGCAAAGCGCGGGCGAAATAACCGATGAACAGGCCTCGGATCAGGTTATGAGCCGTCTGATCGCGAACGCTCTCATCGCCGAGGTCGCCACGGAGTTTAAGGTGGAAACGACCCAGGAAGATCTGGAAGCCGCCAGGAAAGACCTATTGCTCAAATTCAACAACGACGAAAAAAAATTAACCGACGACATCCGAAACAATTTTAATCTGAATCTTGATCAATTTTATACCAACATTCTCTATCAGTCGGTGTTGCAGGAAAAACTCGCGAAATATTTTGCCGCGTCTACCGGCGAACAAGGCAAGGAATTCCTGACCGAGCAAATCCGCGCTCGGCACATACTGTTTGAGGTGAAAGAACCGAAAGAGGATGCCAAGGTTAAAATCACGGCCGGCAAAGTTCTGAAACGGCTCAAGGCCGGAGAAGATTTCGCCAAACTGGCTAAGGAATTCGGCTCGGACGGCACGAAAGATCAGGGCGGAGATCTGGGCTGGTTCGGCCGAGGAGCGATGGTGCCGGAATTTGAAACGGCGGCGTTCGCGCTCGGCGTTGGCGAATTGAGCGCGGAACTCGTCAAGACGAATTTCGGTTATCACATCATCCGGGTGGATGAGAAAAAATCAATTCGCGATTTTGACGGCTATATGAAAAATAAATTGAAAGACGCAAAAATCATCATGAGTGGCAACATCCACAATCCTTTTGAAGAACTTCAAATTCAGGAAGCCAAACGGCTCGAAGCGGATAATAAAAAATAGCGCCCGAAAGGAGGGCGGCGCAGGATTAGTATAATGGTAGTACACGACCTTCCCAAGGTTGATGCGCCGGTTCGATTCCGGTATCCTGCTCAATAAAAAAACCCGCTATCAGTGATCCGTACCCCAAAAAGTGGACACTTTCGTGTCCACTTTTTGGGGTACGGATCATCAGAGCGGTGTTTTTATTGAGCAGTCCGTTCACATTAACTCCGCCACCGAATACCCGAGCAATACCACTGTCGCCGCGATAATCCCGAGAATGGTAACGCCGCCGACTATATTGCTCGCCAATTTATTGGTATGCTCGCCCATGATCCGTTTGTTGTTGATAATGAGCATCACGAAGATCAAAATAAAAGGCAATAGAATTCCGTTGATATCCTGCGACCAGACCATCACTTTGATGAGCGATATGTTCGGCAGAAGCACCACCGTGGCAGGAATGGCGATCACCGACAAAATAATACTGTAAAAAATCTTGCCGTTCTTCCAGTTGGTGTTGAATCCGGACTCCCAACCGAACGCCTCGCAGAGCGCGTAAGCGGTGGCGGTCGGCAAAATAAAAGCGCCGAGAATGGACGCGCTGAAAAGCCCGAATCCGAACAAAAATTGCGCCAGATCGCCGGCCAGGGGACGGAGAGCGAGCGCGGCGTCTTTGGCATCGGTAATATGAATACCGTGCTTGTACAGCGTGGCGGCCGTGGAAATAATTATAAAAAAACTAACCACATTAGTGATAAGCGCGCCGATATATACTTCCAATTTTTCCATTTTGTAATCCTTGATTTTCAGACCCTTGTCCACCACATAGGATTGAATGAAAAACTGCCCCCAAGGGGTGATGGTGGTGCCGATCAAGGCGATCATGGCGATCATAAATCCGCCGGTCCATTCCACTGTCGGCCTGAACATACTGCCGACGGCCTCGGCGAAATCCGGCTTGATGATGAAGCCGTTGATGATATAAACAATATAAAAAGTGGAGAACAACAAAAAAATCTTTTGCGTCGTTCTGAATGAACCCTTGTACAAAACAAACCACACAAACAAAACCGCCGCCGGCACCACGATATATTTACTGATACCGAAAATTGAAAAGGCCGCGGCCACGCCGGCGAATTCCGCGGTCATGGTGCCGATGTTTGCGACAAGCATGGCCACCATGGCGAACAGCGTCCAGCCGATGGGGAAATTCTCCCGAATAACGCCACCGAGACCCTGTCTCGTGACGAGCCCGATCCGCACGCCCATTTCCTGAGTGATGGCGAGCGATATCGTCACCAAAAAAAGCACCCAAAGCATCTTCGTGCCAAAATGCGCGCCAACGATGGAGTAGGTAGTAATGCCGCCGGCATCGTTGTCGGCGTTGGCGGCGATAATCCCCGGTCCGAGCACGCCGAAAAATAAAATCATTCGCGGATAAATTTTTCGAAACCAAACCATAAAAAAAATTAAGCTTTCGGCGCCAGGTAGCGCATCACATCATCAATCGTAATAACTCCAACCATTACATTGGTACTCTCCACCACCGCCACCATATTCAGGTCGTATTTAGTCATGAGACGAATTATCTCCTTGATGCTGTCGTTCGGATTCAAGGTGGCCTGGTGAGCGTATCGTTTGATCAATTTGCCGATTTTTTGAGTTGGACTGGCGATCAAAATTCGCCGCAATGACACCGAGCCGATGTATTTTCCATCCTTCGGACTTACCACATACACATAAAGCAGGCTACGCAAAGCCGGAGATAATCTTTTTATTTCCGCGACCACATCGTTGACATTCATGGCTGGCTCAACTTTCATAAAATCGGTCGTCATCAGTCCGCCGGCCGTGTCATTGGAATACTCAATCAATTCGCGGATTTTTTCAATCGTCCCCATTTTCAGGTGAGACAAAATCACATTCCTTTCCTGCTCCGATAATTGCTTCACGAAATCCACGACATCATTCATAGACATCTTATCCAATATTTCCGCCATCTGATCGGGCGGAAGCTGGCGCACCAAAGCTTTTTTCATTTCCGCGTCCATTTCCTCAAACACCTTGGCCGCCGCTTCCGCGTCCAAAGAAGCCACCAATTTTTGAGCGTTTTTAACATTCAAATTTTCCACGATGTTGGCCAAATCGGCCGGATGCAGACGAGAAAGATCATTGGAGACCACATTTAATTTCAAAAAACCCTTAACCGGCTGAGTTTGCCGCCAATCAATGAAATTAACCTTAAAAAAATCAAGAAAATCCAGCGAACTGACTCCCAACCGTCGCAAAAGACCCTTAAAACTTACATCAATTCCGAGCACGCAGGTCGCGCCCTGAAAGTCGCCAATGCGTAGATCATTCACCCGCACCACGCGCGCGCCGGATAAATCCACGATTTGTTGATCCAAGATATCTCTTTTCAGACAGACCAAACCGTCCGGAAATTGCGCGACGGCACCGGTTTTATTGAATAATAATTTCAAGCTTACTTCCTCATGACTGAAGTTATCCACCGCCTCAAACGGCAGATAGATTACCCCCCCTTTTTTCGCCTTGATCGCCAGAAATTGGAGAGGGGAGTACTTGCCGGCCGCGGGCTTGATAAGCACATCCTTAATGCGACCGACCACCACATCGGCGGTATCGCGCACCTTGCTGTTCAATATCCGGCTTAAATATGGCATAAGGATGTTTGTTAGATTGGGATTATTATACCATTTATTTCAGGAGGAGGAAATATCGCGCCTGATTGCCGGCGTTTGCCAAATGTTGCGATAAGATATAGAATAACTACACCTAATTTTGACTGAAAAAATATGAAAGGCGAACGAACAATCGGGAAAGGAGAGGATGACCGAAAAAAGGAAAAAGAAAAAGAAAACGCCGAGCTGATCAGGCTTGTCTATTGCGTTGAAAAAATCAAATCCCTGCTTCCAACCGCTATGATAGAAAAAACCACTGCCCTGAAATGCACGGTTACCGATACACCGGAGCGACTTAAACTGGCGCTAAAAACGATCAGTCAAATGTTCATAATTGACTCATTATACGGGGGCATGTCCGGCATCGATGATAATGGTACTTGGGACAGATGGGGGGTGGAGGGCTATTCTGAACTTTTTGGAAATTTTTATATTGCCAAATATAGCGATATTTTGGAGACTCCGGAGAGAGTGGCGGAATTATTTAAAATTTATAAACACGAAAATTCCGATCTGCCTCCGTTCCGATCCACCCGCGAGCCGGTAAATTCCGAAGTTTAATTTATGCTCAAAAATTCCTCGTTCGTAAAACTGCGAATCATGACGCCGACGACCCATGGCGACATAATCAGAAAAACGCTGGGTGAGGCCGGCGCGGGTGTACAAGGGAATTACTCGTTCTGCACCGGCTCCCATCGCCAAACCGGCCGTTTTATGCCCATGGCGGGATCAAAACCGTCAATCGGAGAGATCGGAAAATTGGCGGAAGTGGAAGAAGAAGTGATTGAGACAATTTGCCGGGTTGATTTAGTGGAGGGTGTAATTGCCGAAATAAGAAAAGTCCATCCCTACGAAGAGCCCGCCATTGACATCATCCCGAGATTGGAGATAGAATAAGGCGATTCAACGAAGTCAGGCCTCCTTGGTTCAGTGGCAGAACGACGGTATCGTAAACCGTAAGCGCCAGTTCGATTCTGGCAGGGGGCTCGAATGGGACGACACACGATACACGCAACACGATACACGACTGAAAAAATTGCCATTTCCTTGGTAATTTTTTTTTACCGGATTGTGTGATATACTATCAATTACGAATTGTGTCCGTTGGCTGTACACATCGCGTTCGTTAATTCGTAATTCGTAATTTTTAATTCGTAATTGTCGCAGGCATGATCAAACTTCGCGATGTAAGCAAAATTTATTGCGCCGACGGACATGCTCTCCAATCCGTTAATTTGAGTATTGACGCGGGCGAATTCGTGTCCATTGTCGGCCAGAGCGGTACCGGCAAGACCACCCTCGTCAAATTGCTCATTGCCGAGGAACGCCCCACTGATGGCCAAGTGGAGATCGGCGGCTGGAATATCACCAAAATATCTCAAAAAGACATTCCCCAGCTACGCCGTCAAATCGGAGTTATTTTTCAGGATTTCAAGCTTCTTTTTAAGAAAACAATCAAGGAAAACATTGAATTCGCCCTGCAAGTGGCCGGCGAACCGCGTCAGCGCATCAAAGAAGTGGTGCCGCGCGTTCTGGATATTGTCGGACTGGCCGAAAAACACGATCGCTATCCGCATCAATTGTCCGGCGGCGAACAACAAAGAGTGGCGATCGCCCGCGCTCTCGTCCATCGCCCCAAAATTCTGGTGGCCGACGAGCCGACCGGCAATCTCGATTCCATAAACACCGAAGAGATCATTGAAATTCTGAAAAAAATCAACAGCTTCGGCACGACGGTCGTGCTCGTCACGCACAATCGCGAAATCGTCAACCACCTGAAAAAAAGAGTGGTCACCCTCCACGGCGGCAAAATTATTTCCGATGAAGTAGTTGGAAAATATCGGCTATAACCAAAAAATATGCTTTCTTTTTTGCGAATCATCAAATTTTCTCTGCAAGATATTGTCCGCAATTTGAGTTTGTCTCTTACCACCATTTTGATTCTGATTTTAATGCTTTTGTCCATCAACACTCTGATCGGCGTGCGGATTCTCACCCAAGAAGCGATCACGAGCATCAAAAATCAAATTGACGTAAGCATTTATTTCAACGCCGAAGCCAAGGATGCGGAGATCGGCGAGGTGAAGACTTATCTCAGTTCATTTCCGGAAGTATTAACCAGCACCTATTTCACGAGCGCCGAAACCCTCGCGAAATTCAAGGAGATGTATCGCGACAGCCCGAAAATTTTGGAGACGATTGAAGAGCTCGGTGGCAATCCTCTCGGAGCGATGCTCGTCGTAAAAACCCGCGATCCGAAAGATTATGTGAAAATCATCAAAGCGTTGAGCGTGCCCGAATACGATACCATCATTGAGGCCAAAACATTCGGCGACACGGAAAAAGCGATTGAAAAAATTCAGGTAATCACGAATCAGGTGGAGAAATTCAGTCTGGCGTTGACTTCCATTTTCGCTTTGATTTCCTTCATCATAATTTTCAACACCATTCGGGTGGCGATCTTCACTCACCGCACCGAGATCAGCATCAAAAAACTGGTCGGCGCTTCCAATTGGTTCGTGCGCGGCCCGTATTTGGTGGAATCATTGCTGTTTTCCATTATCGCGGTCGTCATCAGTTTCGGGACGGTACGGTTCGCCGCGCGCTTTTCCGACCCGTATATTTCGGCCATTTTTGAGAGATCCGGAATCTTGACTAATTACGTAAATTCGCATATAATGGAGCTCGTCGGAGTCCAATTCGCGGCCGTGCTCGCCCTTACCTTCGCCACCAGTCTTTTGGCGATGAGGAAGTATCTGCGAGTATAAGTGGCTGTATTGATTCGGGGATCGTCTAATGGTAGGACAGTACCCTTTGAAGGTATTTATCGGGGTTCGAATCCCTGTCCCCGAGCGATTTGCTTTTTTTTGGCCAGAGGTTTACAATAAATGTATTAAATTTAACTTAAATCATATGTCAGAAGGAAATCCTATGGCGAATTATGAAGCCGGAACCCCCCCCCTCAGAAAGAACGGAAATAAAAGGACCGACCTCAAAATTTATTGAGATTTTGTCTAAAAATAAGAATTTTTTGAGGTTGAAGTCAACGGAAGTACCTGGTCTGGGAGAAGCAAATGTAAAACTGGAAGCCGATATCGGATTTATGAATAAAGACGACATGGAAGCGGCAAAAGAACTTTTATCGCTTATCGGCGCAAAAGTGGAGGAGGGGCAACTTGATAGCGAGACTGACAAAGGCGAACAAGTGCTCCACAGCGAAGGAAATAATGTTCTTCATGTGGAAATAACAATGCAGCCGCATATAAAGGATCTGCTTACCAAAGCGGGCGTAGAATTTACTGAAGAAAAAACCATATCAACAAAGGTGAGAGATCTGGGAGTGTATACGGGAGAAAATGAAAATCCAAAAATTACTTAAGTTTCTGATTCTGTCTCGCGAAAAATGATTTATTAGACCGCGCCACAGCATATTGCTGTGGCTTTTGTTTAATATGGCGGAAGTTTCGACTAATTCGGCGACAGTGCCATAAGGATTGACTTTTTAAAATTTTAATGATATTTTAGGCATACCGTTTAGACAAAACGGTTCGAAAACCGTCCCACATAGGGAACAAAACCGAAAACACCAATGACTAAACCCGTGCGTATCGCCATCATCGGTGGCGGAGCGGCCGGTATGATGGCCACAGCGACAATCAATGAAAAAAATTCCAATGCGGAAGTTTTTTTGTTGGAAAAAAATAATGAACTCGGGAAAAAAGTGATCATCTCGGGTGGTGGCCGTTGCAATGTCACGACCGGCCTCCGGGACATCGGCGAGGTTCTGCAAAAATATCCGCGCGGTGCGAAATTTCTACGGTTCGCCATGCATAATTTTCCTCCGTCTGATGTTATGAATTGGTTTGAGGCGAGGGGGGTGCCGCTGAAATGCGAGGAGGATCAGCGCGTGTTTCCGGTTTCCGACGATGGCCATGATATTGTGAAAGTTTTCAAACAAATTTTTTCTAAAAATAGCACCTCTGTATTATTCAACCATTCAGCTATCGGCATTGAGAAAACCAATGACGAATTCATAATTAAATTAAGACAGGGAGAGCCACTCCGAGTTGATCGAGTGATACTATCGCTTGGCGGGCAAGCCTATCGCCACACCGGCTCAACCGGCGATGGCTACAGTTTGGCGGAAAGCCTCGGCCACCGAATTACCGCCTTGGCTCCCAGCCTGAATTCATTTATTACCGAGGAAAAATGGCCGAGGATACTGTCCGGCGTATCCTTTGAGAGAGCGACAATTTCCACCGGTGGCGACCAGCGCCAAACATTCACCGGACCATTTTTATTTACCCACACCGGCATAAGCGGCCCAGCGGTTTTCGCTTTGTCTTCGCTCGTGGCGTTCACGGATTATGGCGCGAAGAAAGCCCTGCCCATCAATATTGATTTACTGCCGGATTATTCCGCTCCAAAACTTTTAGCGGATCTTCAAACAGCCATGGATAATGCGCCGAAGAAGAGTCTGAAAAATACCATCCATCTCTTCGTGCCATTATCGGTGGCCGAGGTGATTTGCGAACAGCTGGCAATACCGGCGGAGAAAAAAAACGCGGAAATCAGCAAGCAGGCGGTGAACGCCATCGTCAAACGGCTCAAGTATTTACCCCTGACAGTAATCGGCCGGGGGGCGGGAAGCGAATTCGTCACCGCGGGAGGAGTGGAGCTGACCGAGGTAAATCCGCGCACCATGGAATCAAAAATAGTTCCCGGATTATTTTTTGCCGGAGAAATCCTGAATGTGGACGGCTTCACCGGCGGCTTCAATCTGCAAGCGTCGTGGGCGACCGGACGACTGGCCGGCACAAATGCCGCAATTATTGACTAAAAAATTGAGGAGTGGTATCATATTGCTAGTCATTTTCCTATATTCGGGAGTAGCTCAGCGGTAGAGCAGCGCGCTGTTAACGCGTTTGTCGCGGGTTCGATCCCCGCCTCCCGAGCCAGATAGGATTAACATCAGCGAAAGCTGGTGTTTTTCCTTTATTCACGGGCTCTTTTGGCGGTTCG
>JBBTQT010000092.1:0-8866 GCA_038065575.1 Patescibacteria group bacterium | reverse complement strand
AAAACCGCGCGCGTGGTAAAAGGAACGGGGACAGTGGATATTCCGATCGATCAGGATAACAAAGGTAATAAGGAAAGCGGCGGTTTCAAAGTATAATTCGGGAATTTTCGCGCCGTTCAGTCCGATCAATGAGCGGTTCGTAATGGCGTAATTAAGGAATTGGGCGAGGCTGTAAAAAAAAGCGGTGCTGGTGCCGATGGCAATCAGGCTGTCCATGTTGAAGGTCTTCATCTTCAGACTGCTCCACATTCCTTTGTAAAATCCGGCACCGATCACAAATTGCACCGGAATTGTCAAAATTAATGAAATAATGCCAATGTAGGGCAGGAGGGGCGCGCGGAAAGGCATGAATTTGAGGAAATCAAATAGCATGAAATAGAGCATTGGCAAGCTCAAGATCAATGAAACCAGAAATTTTTTCCGGTAGTCTTTAATTTCTTTTTCTTTTCTCTTTCGATCCGCGTCCGGATCAGAGCTGTCAAAAATTTCCGCTTTGTATCCGGCGGATTTCACCGCCTCAATCAGATTCTTCACCCCGGTTTCGGCGGAGTCATAGATTACTCGCGCCTTCTCCGCGTTGTAATTGACATTTGCCTCCTTTACTCCCGGAATTTTTCTCAAACTTTTTTCAATGATCAAGGCGCACGAAGCGCAATGCATGCCACTGACGATGAAGCTGGCTTGCTGTTCACCTTTATTGGCTCTCTCGCCGGCCGGGTCGGCGCTTGGCGGATTGGTTTTGCCGGAAATTGCCGGCTGGCCGGTGGCTTCATTACTGGAAAACGCTCCCAAGATTTGGTTGATTTTGGATGAATTGAAAATATTTTGAATTGTTCTCCCAATGTCTTCTCCTCCGCTCGGAATTTCAAACTCGCCCTTCCTAATTTGGTTGACTTTACCTTTGAATACCGGTTGATTATTATTCTCCGAAAATTCACCATCAGCCACGACCGATGATTCCAGTTTTATTTTGAAGGGCGCGTTAGCGGCAACAATTTTTTTCTCGATCACCATTCCTGCGTTTTCGTTATCCGGGATCATTAGCTCATCCAGGATTTTATTTTTGTAGCCGGCGCGGAGCACGGCCGCGACGATTGATTCTCCCTCCAGATTATGATCAACGATGACTTCCCCCGCTCCCGAGCGAAAATCCAGCTTGGCTGATTTGAATCCCGGCAGATCCTTTAATTCCAATCCGATAATTTTTTCGCATGACTCGCAATGCATCCCTTCTATTTTCAGTTTGATTGTTTTTTCCATACTACTCAAATTATTTGATTAATTCTGCGGTTTTATCAACCTCGGCCAAGGCAGAAATGATTTCATTCCAAGAAATATCCCGATCCGATTCAATCGCGCCCAGTCCATCCGATTCTATCCGGACAGCCGTAACTCCCGGGATTTTTTTTAATACTGAATCGCTTAATTTAATGCAGGCGGCGCAGGTGATGTTGGTGATTTTGAAATTAGTGGTCATATTGAATTTGTTTATTTTTTTATTCCACCACATTAAATTTACCCCGATACATTCCCATCGCGCAGGAGAACGGTATTTCTCCGATTTTGGTGGGCGTGAATTCAATCACATTTTCGCCTTTTTCCAGGTAGGCGTCAATGCCATATTTCGGCATGACGATTGAGGAAGCGCAGGAATAAGGATTGGTGGAGGTGATAATCCATTTCACTTTTCGGCCTTTTTCCACCGTGAATTTATTCGGCGAGTAGCCGGAACCGCTTTGGGTCATTCGAATAATTTGCGGCTCGCCGGTATTGTCGGCCGTTGGTAATGAACCACCGTTGGCTTTGCCGGTAAATACCAACTGACTGCCATTGGTAATGTTATACCAACCGAGCATGATGATCGCCAGTCCGGTAGCGGCGAAAAAAACTTTGGCTTTTGATCCTTTGAAAATTGAGGCCAGGCCGCCCATGCTTAACAATCCGGGAGCGGTGCCGAGAGCAAACAAGCCCATAATCAGCGCGCCGGAAATAAAACTGCCGGTGGAAACGGCGTATAACTGCATCGCTTGCGTAAAACCGCAAGGTAGAAAAAAAGTAAGCGCGCCCGTCACGAACGATCCCTTGTGGCTGTATTCCTTTTGCTCACGGTTTAATCCGAAAAAATTCGCGATACCTTTGGGCAAAGAAATGGATTTATCTTTCAGAATCGGGAAAATCTCAATCAATTTTAAGCCGAGAAAAATCATAACAGCGCCGATGAATACGGTCATGAGGCCAAGAACAGCGGCTGACGGTTTGGCGACCGATCCGACTAGGCCGATTATTCCACCGAGTAAAGCGAAGCCCAACACCCGGCCGAGATTAAAATAAATATGGGGAACGAATTTTTGCTTGGTGGAAATTTCCGGATGCAAGGCCGCGTGCCGGGCGGCCAAACCGATTACCAATCCGCCGACAAGCGCCATACAGGTGGACACCCCGGCCACCAGTCCAACCGTTAACGCGACCAGTAGGCCGCTATTTTCCGTGTCAGTATTCAAATTTAACAGGCCGACCCGATTGGCAACGGTATACAAAATGAATAGCGTGGCCGCGCCCTTGAATAAATTAGCGTAGTCTCGTTCATTTCTGGAAAACCAGGTTAATTTATCTTTTTCGCCGATACTGTAACCGGCGTCGCCAACCGCCCCGCTAATGGCTTCGTCCGAGGGCGCGTTGCCGCAATACGAAATTTCCGCCTTGCCGGTTTTGTGGTTAACGGACACATTGGTGATTCCCGAGATTTTTTTTAGATTATTTTCAATCAATAGTTCGCAGGAACGGCAGTGCATGCCTTTTATCGGGACAATAATCTTACTCATAAAAGATAAAATATAAATTAAATACCTACTATGCAGTGTAGTAGGTATTCGTCCGGTTGTCAAACATTAGTTATCCACAGGTAATTATTTTTCGTAGCAACTCTGGCTGGAATGGGGAACGCTCGGGTTTGCTTCGCAACTTAATTGATTACTGTTTGAAAGGCAGGCGGTGGCGTTTTCAGTACTCTCTTTCGAATCCGCCGAGCAAGAGCGGTTGTGCATCGCAAAGGCCGCGGAGCTATCGGCCGTTAAACCGACGAGGAGCATGACGGCGATTACCAACGCGCCTAAATTGAATAAGACGCCGCGCCCAAGCAAACGGAATTGAGGAGTGTAATTATTGTCCGCCAATTTATTGACTCGCTCTTCAATGGTGGAGCTAAAGAAGGATAAGGCCAGGCCATCGCGCAATAAGATCCGATCTTCTTTTTCGGATATTTTCAGAATGGCGATTGCCAATCGGGGTTTGTCGGTGAAGTTGTTTGTCGCCTTTTCATCCGCCGCCAGTTCGGAATAGGTGGCATACTGGCGCGCGTAGGTTTTGAGGCCGGGCAAGAAAAAGAAAATACTACAGAAAAATTTAACGATGAATAATTTTGCCGGTTCGTAGGAACGCCGGTGGCTGTTTTCATGCAACATAACCGCCTGAAGTTCGTTTCGGTTGAGCATTTTTACGAGGCCGGTGGAGATGCAAATTCGTGGAATCCAGAAACCATAGCAAAAGACAATCGGTTTGGCTTCGCGAATTTCAATTACTTTGTCTCTCCCAAGACCGATATTTGAAAGAATTTCTCTTAATTTCGGCGAGTGTTTTGTTTTTGACAGTTTGGTGTAGCTTCCATAAAATTTTCGGGTGCGATATATCAACCGCGCCAGTTTCGCGATGAAAAAAATAAAGGCGGAAATAATCAGGATAGACAAGGTGGATAGCGCTCCGAAAATATAAGGGTGCATTGAGAGAAGCGCGGTCATGGGGGCGCAGTCGCAATCGGTGGTAAGTTTATGGATTAGAACGGTTCCAAAAGAATAGGCATTTTCGGAAATTCGGTAGATCAGGAATACGAGCAAACCGGAAAAAGCGCTGATGGCCACCAGTATTTGCCGGAATGTTCGTTTGGATTTTAGCGCGTAAGAGTCTGCCATAGTTATTGGTTTAACATATTCTTCAGTTTGCTCTTCCACTCCTTGGATTGCTTGCTATCGCCGGCCTCGATTAAGTCAACAAATTGAGCGACGGCGATATCGCCGTATTCCGCCAAGAAATTTTTGATGATTTTTTCCGACGCTTTCGCCAGAAAAGTTTTTTTGTCAAGCACTGGCGCGTACACAAAAGCGCCACTTTTGTCCATCTTGCGGGTGAGAATTTTTTTGTCGTGCAACCGCACCATCACCGTCATGACGGTAGTATAGGCGATACCTCGTATTTTTTTGAGTTCATTCAACACCAACCTAACCGGCGCCTCCCCATTGGCCCAGATTATTTCCATAATTTCCGATTCCAGTTCGCCGAGAGTTTTCAAATTTTTTTGATTCATATGAGTTTATCTACTACACTGTATAGTATACAGCGGATTGTTTTTCTCGACAAGGCCGGTTATTCACAAGCCCAAAAATAACGGTCAATCCTGCTGAAATTTCGGATTTGTTGACATTATCAAAAGTGTGTGCTATAATTACGGCCACAAAAATATCTGCGGAAACCTAGTCGACCTTCTCAGCTATATAATTTGTATTTTATTTATTAGTCTATACACCTATGAAAGGTACAATCAAGACTTTGGTAGCGGAAAAGCACTTTGGCTTTATCACTCCCGGGGATGGTTCAAAAGACGTTTTCTTTCATGAAACCGGCTTGAACGGCGTCCAATTCAGCGAATTGCGCGCCGGAGACATGGTAACTTTTGAAGTGGAGCAGTCCGACAAAGGACCGCGCGCCGCCAATGTTACCCGCGTCTAATCAACGACCATTACAAAAAAATATCCCGACGGTGTCGGGATATTTTTTTTACTTCTTTTTTTCAAACGGTTTTTTGGTTGCCAGCATTTCTATCAGCGAGTCAACTTTATAATTCAATTTTTTCAGCATTTCCAGAAGTTCGCCGTTATCCGCATTTTCGCTTCTACTCGGAGCGAATCGGGTTTTTTTCATGGCCGCGCCGCCCCCCTGCTTGTCAAAACATTTACTGCAAAACACCGGTCGGTTTCCGGATGGTTTGAACGGCAGTCGACATTTTCCGCCGCAATCACTGCAAGTGGCTTCAAAATTGGCCGGTCGGAAATCGCCTTCACTCCGGTCAACAAACGGTCGCCCGCGGCCGAATTTTTTTTCGCCTCGCGGCGCTTGATCACGGCTGAATCCCCGGTCAGAGTCACCGCCGGATCGTTTTTTGCCATATCCGAAATTTCCCATATTATTTTTTTGCATTACCTAAAATAGTAATTTGCCCCAGTTTAGCATAATTTTCCAAAAAAAACAAGGGGGTCTCTCCGCCGTGGTGTACCACGGACATGATAATGTCATGCTTGTGGATAAGTTTGACATATACGGATATGTATGGTATAGTCTATTTACATTTGGTTTTCCTGATTTAGTCAGGTTAGCTCCGCACCCCTTTCGGGGGGTGCTTTGTTTTATCCTTCTTATTGAGCGCGCTTGGTGTGCCATCAACTTGTATAAGGTATTGAAACCATGGATTACCACCTTTTAGTTGCGTCGTACATGGCAGGACAAAACACATTCCTCCGGAATATTTTTTCAAAATAAGCACAGGCCTTTCAAATAGATCGTGTTTTCCGTTTATTTCATATCCCACACTTTGACCAAGAGCGGCCCACCAAATTTCTTTTTCACGAAAATAAAAGTCGGTTGGCTGTACACCTACATGATGCTTTATTTTTTTCTTTGTCCAATTGGTGAATAATTGAAATATATCAGTATATGGTTTCATATAACTATTGTTTTGAAAAGGAATATTTCAACTAGTTTGCCTTATAATCTTCCCAGATCAAGTTCGGTGTTGAAAGTGATTTCTTTTACAAAATCCGGCATGTGGCTGATGAGAATAATCGCCCCCTCATAATCGTTTACAGCTTGGGCGATTATCGGAATGTGGCGGAAATTGATGTGGTTCGTCGGTTCATCGAGGACAAGCAATCCCGGTCTCATCAATACCAGCCGAGCGAAGGACAGTAATCCTTTTTGACCCTCGGACAGACTTCCCACTTTTTGCCCGATCAGTTCGCCGGTGATGAGAAATCCAGCCGCCACGGAACGCATTTCTTGAATATCCAGACCATCGGCGAGCGACTCCTTCAAAGAATCGAAAACGGTTTGCTCATAATCCAAGGTGGCAAAGTCCTGGCTGTAATAACCGACGCGGGCGGTTTTCATAATTGACGCTCCGTCGTTATCATTATTTACCAGCGAGCGGAGTAATGTGCTCTTGCCGATGCCGTTCGGTCCGGAAATCAGCAAGCGATCTTTCTGACGCAATAAGATGTCCACCTTTTTTTCCATCGGTTCGTGATTCTTGATCACCTTGATTGATTTAATTATTACGATATCGCCGACAATTCCTTGCGCGGGAATGGTAAATTCTCTAATGGTTTTATCTTCTCGTCGCACATCCACTTTATTTTCCTCCAAATCCTCAATTTCCTCTTTTAATTTACTGGCCAGTTTGCGCATTTTTCCACCCTTGTTGGCGAAGAAGTTCACTTTTTCTTTATTGTCCTTGATTTCCTTTTCCAGCTGCGCGTTCTTTTTTATTTCTCTTTCAATGCGGGCATTGATCTCCTCCACTACCGTGTAATAATCGCCGACATAGGTTTCGGCTTTTTTGGTAAAGACATCCAGATAAATAACGCCCTCGGTAAAGCAGTTGAGGAAATCAGCGTCATGGGAAATAACCACCACGGTTTTGTCATACATTACCAGAAATTCAATCAGGTGATCAATACCGGCTTTGTCCAGATTATTGGTTGGTTCATCGAGGAGAAGGATATCGGGATTTTGAATCAAGGCGTAGGCCAAAAGTAATCGCGCCTGCTGGCCGCCGGAGAGGTCCCCCACCTTTTTGTCTATGGGAACGGTAAGATTGACGGCCGTCATCACTTTGCTGATCAGACTGCGGATATTTCCCGGCGTTTCTGCGAAGCTCTTGGCGAAATATTCCTCAACCGAGAGAACAAAATCTTTTTTTTCCACCACTTGTAGGGCGGTGGCGATGGTGGCGTTGTCGGTCAGAAAAACGCCGCCTTTCCCCGGCTTCAGATCGCCCTTAATCAATTTGAAAATCGTGCTTTTGCCGGCGCCGTTTTGTCCCATGAGCGTCAGCTTCGCTCCTTTCCGGATGCCGAAAGAAACCTCGTCCAGCACGGGTTTTTTGTCCGTGTATTCAAATACCACATTGTCAAAACGGAGGATTACTTGTTCGGCCATATTGATTATTGGGATAATAACGAGACGGCGGATGGTTAGTTATTCTCGCTCAGGATACAGGTTTTTTCAGTGTTTGTCAATCATTATTGATTATGTTATGATGTTCAAAGTTGCGGATTATTTTGAAAATCAATATGATTGCTGTCAATAAAAACAAGGATTTGAGAATCGCGATCATCGGCGCCGGCGCGTCCGGGTTGACCGCCGGCTGGGAGTTGAAAAACAAGGGGTACAAAAATGTGGTGATTTATGAAAAAGAGAGCCAAGTGGGCGGAAAGACTTTTTCCTTTCCGTATAAAAACAAAAATTTTGAGTTGGGCTCAATGATGTTCTCCCGTTTTGACGAGACCGCGTGGCTGGCGCGTCATTTCAAGGTGCCATTCCAATCATTTGACACCGAGAAATTTTACTTGGCGAATAAGAAATATGTCAATCCGTTTCGCTACGCGCGCCGATATTATTCCTTGCCGCGTATTTTGACCGCGCTTTACCACGTCAAGAGAATTGTCGCCAAAAATAATTTTTATGATGATGATCTCGCCGCCGTCGGTTCGGAATTTTACGAAAACTTCGGCGATTTCAGCCGCAAAAATAAAATCGAGCCGATCGTAAAATTGTTTGAACCGGCGATTACCTGCCTCGGTTACGGCTATTTTGAAGAAACTCCCGCCATCTATATTTTGAAAATCATGGCGTCAATGCTGGATAATTCGCTTTTTTTGTCGTTGCTATTCAATGGCCGCCTCACCTGCTATTTTCCGGACGGCTGGATCACGCTCTGGAAAAAAGTGGCGGGCGAGCTTGATGTCCGTCTTAATAGCGTAATGAAGGAAATTCGGCGGGAATCGAATGGCATCAAAATTATTCTTAATGGCCGAGAGGAAATTTTTGATCGGCTGATTATCACCGTTCCATTGAATAAAGTCGGGAATTTTCTTGACCTTGATGACCGCGAAAAAGAACTGTTCGCCGCATCGCGTCCCAATCGGCTGATTTCCACATTGGTGGAATGTTCCACCTCTCTCCCCCGTTCTTTTTTCTTCGCCGACAATGCTCATGCCGATCGGATCGGCCATGTTCTCGGCATTGAAAATTATTATCCGGAAACCAACACAGTGGTGTTATTTCAGGTCGTCGGCTCGGATATAAAGGCGAACGAGATTAATGCCATGATCCTGAAGGATTTTGAGGAGCAACTAAACTGTGAGGTGAAGGAAATCGTCTTGCAAAAAGATTGGGAATATTTTCATCATGCGTCATCCGAGGATTTACGCAACGGTTTTTACGCCAAACTCTACGCTCTGCAAGGCGAGAAAAATACTTTTTATTTGGGCGGAATTTTTAATTTTGAAACGGTCGCTCATTGCGAGAAATACGCGAGCCACATCGTCAATAAGTATTTTTAACTCCGCAGGCATTGTCCGCCCACAAGCCTTTTTTGTTTTTTTTGGCTTCTTTTTCCGCTTGTTTGAATTTATCTCGGTAGCGGTAGAGTGTTGATTTGTAGGTGTATTGATGGGCATAACCCTCAGCGATCAGCTGGCGGTTGAAATTGACGCCGTTTTCCAAAAATATATATCGGAGGATTCGTCCGTATTTATCC
>JBBTQT010000091.1:0-5051 GCA_038065575.1 Patescibacteria group bacterium | reverse complement strand
CCTTGGTCGAGGAGGTGTGGTGGTGGCTCGAGCTGTTCCGCTGGGAATTCGCGCTGCCCGAGCGGGCGGCGGTGGCGGCGGAGATCGAGGCCGTGCTCGGATGCTTCCGCGCCGCGGGCGCGACCGATGTCGTGAGCGAGCAGCTGACCGGCCAGCCGATGCTTGCCCTTGGCAGTGTAATCATTGACTTCGTTATCCACAAATTTTTCCTTAACGATCACGCCACTCGAAATCCACTCGCTCGCCACCGAGACGGAACGATCGAGAAATCCTCCGGGGTTGCCGCGCATATCCAAAATTATTCCCTTCGGGAATTTTGTCATGATTGAACTCACGGCTTTATCAAATTCATCGGCGGTATTTTCATTAAAATAACTCACTCTCAAATAAACGATATTTTTTTCTTTCATTTCGAATGTTACAGTCGGCACATTGATGGTATCGCGAACTATCGATAAATTCACCGGCTCCTTGGAATTTTCGTGGAGAACCGATAATTCCACGGTCGAGCCTTTCGGTCCGCGGATTTTATTGATGGCGTCGTCAAGCGACATTCCAAATGTCTCTTTTTTGTCAATGGATACGATCCAATCCTTGGCTTTTATTCCCGCTTTCTCCGCCGGCGAGCCGGCTAGAGGCGCCACCACGATCAATTCCTTTTCCTTCATCCCGATTTCCGCGCCGATGCCTTCAAATTCGCCGGACAGATCGCTCGCGAATTCCTTGGCCTTGGCGGGAGGAAAATAGACCGAATGAGGATCGCCAAGTCCGGCCACCATCCCTTGAATGGAGCCATAATACAAATCAACATCGCTTACCGGCTGGTTGACATAACGAGTTTTCAGTTTATCCCAAACCTCCCAATACTGATTGAAATTGGCATCAGGCGAACGGGTCTTGGAGTACAAATTGATTACGCGCGCGATGTTGACATCACCCTTCTTATTGAGAATTTCATTTCTTACGCCGACCGTCATGCCCGCGACCAGCCCGACGACAAAAACCAGGATCAGGGTAATCGCTCGACCGATGAATCCGGTTTTTTTTCTAACGCCGGAATTTAACTCTGTCATATTTCAAAATGATTATTTTTAATCCTCCACTCGGCGAACGCGCGCTCCTAATTTTTTTAAAACGGCTTCCATGTGAGGATAACCCCGTTCAATGTGTTCAATATTTTCCACAACGGTCACCCCTTCCGCGCACAGCCCGGCGGCCACATAGGCCATGCCGGCGCGTAAATCCGGCGCTTGCAAGGTTCGGCCTTTCAGCTTGGTTTTACCATTGACCACCACCCGATGGGGATCGGCGATGATGATGTTGGCGCGCATGCCATTCAAATAATCCGCGAAAAACATCCGGCCGGAATACATTTTTTCAAAGAATAAAATTGAACCTTCAACTTGAGTACCCAAAATAATCGCGAGGCTCATCATGTCTGTCGGAAAACAGGGCCAAGGCTGGCAATAAACACCCTTGGAACGCGCCCACATTTCATCTCGCACTTTCATTTTCTGATTTTCCGGAATAAACAAATCATCCCCGCGCCGGATTGTCTTCACTCCCAATTTTTCAAAAAAATACAAAATTGACCGCAAATCTTCATGAATAACATTCTTAATCGTCAATCCGCCACCGGTAATGGCCGCGAGTACAATCATCGTACCGACATAAATGTAATCCGGTGGAATTTTGTAATGGACGCCACGCAATGCGGCCACGCCCGCGATGTTCAATCGGTTCGTACCGATGCCTTTGATATCCGCTCCCATCAGGGCTAGCAGCTTGCATAATTCTTGCACATGAGGTTCCGAGGCCGCGTTTATGATGACGGTATTTCCTTTGGCCAAAACCGCTGCCAGAATTATATTTTCAGTGGCCGTTACGCTTGGCTCATAGAGAAAAATCTCTTGACCGCGGAGATCGCCTTTCAAGGTGAAACTGTCGTCTTGATTGCGCTTGAGGCTCGCGCCGAGACGGTCAAAACCGTCAAAATGCGCGTTCATTTCCCTCGGTCCGATTTTGTCTCCGCCTGGCGGAACGCTGGTAACTGTTCCGGCCCGCGCCAGTAGCGGCCCCAAAAACATATTGGAGGCTCGAATTTTCTTCGCTGAAACCGGATCTATTACCGTGTTCTTGATTTTTGGCGTATGCAAGGTAAGGATACCCGCCGGCTCATCATAATTAATGACAGTGCCGATGCTTTCCATTATTTTTAGCATTATCTTGACATCGCTAATTGCCGGCACATTGGTTAGAGTCACCGGTTCCGCGGTCAAAATTGAGGCCGGAATCATTTTCAAAACAGCGTTTTTGTTGCCAATTGGCCAAACCACGCCTTTTAGTTTCCGCCCGCCTTCTATTACAAATCGCGCCATAAATTGATATTATGGTTAAAATACATTACAATTATATCTGAAAATTGCCATTAATGCAACCCCGATATGGACAAGAAAAACAATCCCTTAAATTTTCGTTTAACAAGAAAAATCCGTCTGACGGTCATGATCACACTGATTAGTCTTTTTTTTGTTATTTCACCGAGCATTGTCTTATACACTTCCGGATACCGCTATAATTGGCGCGAAAAGCGTCTGGAAGGAACCGGAGTAATCAGCATTGATGCCGCCCCGAAGGAAGCGACAGTAAGCCTAAACGGGATTAAGATAGATAAGAAATTGCCCATCTGGTTGCCGAATATCGCTCCGGGTGTCTACCGACTTTCCATTGAAATGCCCGGGTATAAGCAATGGTCGCAAGATATTAGAGTCTCCGGCAACCAGACCGCCTATGTCAAAAATATCAGCCTGATTAAGGACAGCGAACCGAAATTGCTTAATACCGGCGCGCAAAAAATCTCCGCGGTATTTTCTCCGGACGGATACGGCGCTCTCACCATTTTGCAAAATGACGGCGTTAGTTACTTTCTCAATCACCTTAATCCGATGACAGGCATTATCACTCCGATCATTACAATGCCGACATCTAGCGACCCACGCTTATCGGTTTCGCCCAAAAAAAATTGGGGAGTGGCAATTCAACAGAATGGCCACAAACCCGGACTCACCTTATTTTCCTTAAAAGAGCCCTACCAGGAATTGATGTCCGATTACCAGAATAAACTGAATTATCATTGGGCGATTTTGAGAGATAATCCGATTATCTATATTGAATCCGATGGAGAAATCGATAGCATGGAATCGGACCTTGAAATGAGGGTGGTCGGCGCGTCATCCAGCTCCGTTTGGTATGTGGATGCCGACAGTGTAGTTTGGAGCGCGACCGGCAATACCATCACCAATGACAAAAAAACCGGAACGAATCGTTATGATTTGGATCGGCCGATTACCCAGATTATTGATATTAACCAATCCAGAATGGTCCTGCGTTATGAATCGGGAATTTTGGTAATCGGCCTTCGAGACGGTTTCAACATCAAGCAAACCAATATCGCCACGGTCAATAAAATCAATTACCATCCTGACACCGGCGAGTGGTGGGTCTGGTCGGATTGGGAATTATGGAGCATCTATGAAGACGGCTCGTCGTTTCTCCTCAATCGCAGCAGTGAAAAAATCACCAATTCATTGCCGATGGACAATTTCGGCGTGGCCCTGATTGTAAGCGGCAACTCCCTCTATTCATTCAATCCCGGGTACTACAACAACCAAAAAATCGGAACATTTGATCTGGTAGAAAGCGTCGCCATCAACCGAGAATTGAAAAAAATCTATTTTTCCGGCGCGCACAATGGGCGAGCCGGATTGTTTGAACTTGATTATTAGTTGGCGATATACCCGATAAAAACTGAACCCCCGCCGGACGCGGATTATATTTTGTTTTCTTCTTCAAAACTCCAATACCGTCTTATCCCCCACCACCATTTTCTTTGCTTTTGAGGCATCTCCGTTCTGGGAAATTTTGACTTTTTTTCCAATCAAGCTATCTTTGATGTAAAAATCACAGTTGATTTGACAATTCTCGAGTACGATGGAATTTTCAATCCGCGCGCCACCGTCAATTTCCGCGCCGGCCGCGATAGTCGTGTACGGTCCGATCACGCAATTATTCAAAACACAATTTTCGGCGATAATCACCGGCCCGATTATTTTTACGCTACCGCCGATTTTTGTTCCGATACCGACACGCGTTTTTTCGCCGATTTCCGCGCCGGAATCCGCCAGTCCGGACAGGGTAAAGTCTTCGGCCGCGATGTTGTCCAAGAGCAGAGCGTTCGCCACCAGCAAATCATCGCATTTTCCGGTATCCTTCCACCAGCCGGTAATTTCCTTATGGCCGATCTTTTTATTATTTTTCAATAAATCCGAATGGATGCTGGAAATTTCGTATTCGCCGCGCGCGCTTTTTTGAATGCGCTTGAAAGCTTCAAAAAAAACTTTTGGTCCATACAAATAAATGCCGGTAACCGCGAAGCCGCTCGGTGATTTCACCGGTTTCTCCACGACATCAATTAATCGTCCGCTATCGTCAAACAATGGCACGCCGAACCGCTCCGGATCCGGCACCGCGGACAGCGTCAGGAAGCAATCAAAATCTCCCCGATTAAATTCATCAATAATTTCCTTCAGATTGCCGAACAGAATGTTGTCGGACAAATAAAACATGAATGGTTCGTCGCCGATGAATTTCTGCGCCTCATTGACCGCGTGAGCGATGCCCTGCGGACCGCCGGTCTGTTCAAAAAAAGTGATTTTTATCCCCCAATGCCCGCCATCGCCGATGTATTGTTGCAATTCGGTTTCGCCCGGATTGGTGTTGATAAAAATTTCTTCAATTCCCGCCGCCACCGCCTTTTCAATGGCATGAAAAATCATCGGCTTGTTGGCGAGCGGCAAGAGATGCTTATTGATGGTGGTGGTGATCGGGAAGAGCCGTGTCGCCCGCCCGCCGCCGGTTAGTATCGCTTTGCGAATTTTCATAATTCCAGATCTCTGAAAATTTACTTTCTTTTTTTGTCATTCCCGCGAAAGCGGGAATCCAGCAATCGGGTTTATTTACACAGCAACGTTTCCTGGATTCCCGCCTTCGCG
>JBBTQT010000090.1:0-5806 GCA_038065575.1 Patescibacteria group bacterium | reverse complement strand
AAATTGCTTGAAGTCCGAATTTTTGATGAAGCAACCAAAAAAGCGGTTTATGCAACACAGACTGCTAAAGCAGAGAAAAAAGGCGAATCGAACTGCTCACATTGCGCTATTGGACACGATGCAAACAAGGCGAAAATTTGGAGTTTGAGTGATATGGACGCTGACCATGTAGCAGCTTGGAGTAAGGGCGGTGCGACTGCGGTCAAAAATTGTCAGATGCTCTGCAAGACTCACAATAGAGCAAAAGGAAATCGATAATTGCAAATTATGAAGAAAATTGCAAAATTATCACATCACCAAATAATTCGCTCATCAGCAGCGGAATACCTTACCTTTGTGGCGGCAACCGGTGATAATCAAGAGGGCATTGAGTTGCGTTATGAGAATGAAAATATTTGGATGACGCAAAAAATGGCGGCAGAATTATATGGAGTAAGTGTTTCAGCGATAAATCAGCATTTGGATACATTAAAAAAAGACGGAGAACTGGATGATTCAGTTATTAAGCGATACTTAATAACTGCTGTGGATGGTAAAGATTATCAGGCAAAACATTATAATCTTCAAGTAATTGTTTCTGTAGGTTTCAAGATAGAAAATGAGCGAGCCGTGCAGTTTCGCAAATGGGCGAGAGAAATTGTAAAAGAATATGCGATTAAGGGATTTGCCATGGATGACGAGAGATTGAAAAGCGGCGGAAGCGTTTTAACGAAACAATTTTTTGAGGAATTGTTAACGCGAATTCGAGAAATTCGGCTTTCGGAAAGAAAATTTTATCAAAAAATTACCGATATTTATGTTACAGCTATTGATTACGATGCTACGGCAAAAACAACACAGCAATTTTTTGCAATGGTGCAAAACAAACTTCACTGGGCAATCCATGGGCAGACTGCGTCTGAGGTGATTGTTTCTCGGGCAAACGCGAAAAAAGAGAATATGGGTCTAACGACTTGGAAAGATGCGCCAAAAGGGAAGGTACAAAAATTTGATGTCTCTATTGCCAAAAATTATCTTATTGAAATGGAACTTGCCAGTCTTGAGCGAATTGTTTCGGCGTATCTGGATATTGCCGAAGATATGGCAACAAGACAAATCCCCATGACTATGCGGGATTGGGCAGACCGGCTTGATAGGTTTATCGCCATGACCGATAGAGAAATTTTAAAAAATCCAGGAAAGGTGTCGCATGAGCTGGCAAAAGAGTTTGCCGAGAGTGAATTTGAGAAATATAGGATTGTACAGGATAGGCTTTTTGTCAGTGATTTTGATCGATTTATTTCATCTGATCATTTGCGTGATATGGAAAAAAATATGAAAAACACAAATCCTAAACCTAAAAAAGCGGCATGACATAACTTATAAACAAAATTCTACTAACTGCGCAAAATAAAAAACAGCCCCTTGCGGGGTGTTTCCAATGTTGTGAAAGAATAATCGGATGGATTGACTTTTTGGGCTCATTTTACTATAATGGCATTCCACGCCCACCCAAACGATCGCCCCCTTCGGGGTTTTTGTTTAGCGTTTTGAGGCCTTTATTTCTCGGTCATTTCGTGTTATAATAACCGCAATAATCATTATCCATTTTTATGTCCGCTGAAATAGACGAAATACCGGAGGAGTCCGAGCAAGGCCTGGTCGGCAAAATCGCTTCTTTTTTTCTGGAACTTATCAAGATCGCTCTTTTGGCCGGCTTGACAATCGGTTTGGTTCGCTACTTTCTTTTCAAGCCTTTTTATGTCAAAGGCCAGTCAATGGAGCCGAATTTTTTTGAGCATGATTATTTGATCATTGATGAAATTTCCTATCGTTTTCGGGTTCCGCAAAGAGGAGAAGTAATTGTTTTTCGATCGCCCGTGAATGAAGATTATTATCTGAAAAGAGTGGTTGGTCTTCCCGGCGAACGCGTAAAAGTGGAGGAAAATAAAATTGTAATTTTCAACGCGGAAAATCCGCAAGGGTTGGTGGTCAATGAACCGTATTTGGAGGAGATCACTACGGGATCAATCAATCTTACATTGAGCGATGATCAATTTTTTGTCCTTGGAGACAATCGCGATTCCAGTTATGATTCGCGTCGTTTCGGTCCGATTGAAAAAGAGGCGATCGTCGGCCGAGTTTGGTTGCGGGGCTGGCCTTTCAATCGATTGGGCACTTTTTCTTCCAATCCTTCATATTATATAAATTAAATTTTATGGCAGTGAAAAAAGAACCGGCAAAAAAATCCGTCGGCAAGATCAACAAGAATCAAATCAAGGTCAAAACAGCGCCGAAGAAAGAAGTCCGCAAAGAGATTTCCGCCGATGACGAACAAGCGAAAAAAACCGCCGCCAATTTGAATTTGGTGAGAGGAATGAGAGATATCATTCCGCCGCAAGGAGAAATCTGGCGGCGCATCGTGAGGAATGCCGAGTCCATCGCTTCCGCTTACGGTTTTCAGTATATTGAAACGCCGATCGTGGAAGCGCTGTCGCTATTCGTGCGTTCGGTCGGTCGAGGAACCGATGTGGTGGATAAGGAAATGTACGCTTTTGAAGACCGCGATGGTGGCAAGCTTTGCCTCCGTCCCGAAGCCACGGCCTCGGTCGCGCGCGCTTATGTGATGCACGGCCTGCAGACCCTACCCCAGCCGGTAAAGGTCTGGTACGAGGGTCCGATGTTCCGTTATGATCGGCCGCAGGCCGGACGATACCGCGAATTTCACCAATTCGGTTGTGAAACTTTGGGTGATAAATCTCCGGTCGTTGATGCCGAACTTATTTGCGTCGCTTACAATCTGCTCAATGATTTGGGTTTGAAAACCATTGTGCATATCAACAGTATCGGCACGGCCGAAGATCGCGAACAATATGTCGTGGAGTTGTCCGGGTATCTGCGCACCAAGCGCGCTTATTTGTGCGAGGAATGCAAAAAAAGAATGTCCAAAAATACTTTGCGCGTTTTGGATTGCAAGAATGAACAATGCCGGAGCGTAATCGTTGAGGCGCCGCAGATTATTGATTGGCTGTCGGAAGAGTCCAAAAATTTTTTTATGAAAGTATTGGAATATCTGGACGAATTGGCCATTCCTTATGTTCTCACTTCAACATTGGTGCGTGGCCTTGACTATTACACGCATACGGTTTTTGAATTTTATCCGGAAGATGCGGAAGAAAAATCCCAGAACGCTTTGGGCGGAGGAGGGAGATATGACGCGCTTGTGGAACTTTTGGGCGGACAATCCACCCCGGCCGCCGGTTTTTCCATCGGTTTGGAAAGAGTGTTGTCGGCCATGACGGAACGCACGGACAAAAAAGAAATGGCGGTTGCCGGCAAGCCGAAAGTGGCGATTTTCTTCGCCCAGCTCGGAGAACAGGCGCGTCGTCGGTCGTTGTTTTTGATTGAGGAATTGCGTCGCGACGGCATCGTTGTCCAGCACAATCTGGCCAAATCATCCTTGAAAGCGCAAATGGAAATCGCCAATCGCGACAACGCCACTCACACTTTGATTTTGGGGCAGAAGGAAGTTCAGGATGGCACGATCATACTCCGCAATATGGAATCCGGAATCCAGGAAATCATTGATCAGAAAAAGATTCGGCAAAACGCGCGCCGGTTGTTGGAAACACAATAAACGGTTGTTGCTTTTTTTAACAATTGGGTGTATAATGTTTTTATCGGTTTTATTTATTATCTTAACCACTGGGAGGTGGAAATTGTGTCAGACATAAAAAGAAAAAAAGGAGAATCCTTTGAAGGATTCATGCGTCGCGTCAAACAGCAATGGCAAAGATCGGGTAAATTGCTGGAGGCGCGCAAGGGTCAATACTTTGAGAAGAAGTCCAACAAAGGCAGTAAGCGCAAGCAAGCTTTGGCGAAATTAAAAACTTCCGCCAAACTCGCTTACCTCAAGAAGACCGGAAAATTATCGGCCAAGGACGAGAAGTACTACATGAAAAGAAAAAAAAGTTAGTTCTTATGACATTGTTCGAGAAATTGACGCAAGATCAAATCGCGGCGCGCAAGAGTCGCGATGAAGGTCGGCTTTCCATCATTCAGGTGGTCTTGTCGGCGGTGAAATACGAACGCATCGGCAAGAATCGCGAATTGACCGACGAGGAGGCGCAAGCGGTAATCGCGAAACAAGTCAAACAATTGAAGGACGCGCTCCATGATTTTGAATCGGCCGGCCGCGCGGACTTGATCGAAAAAAGTCGGAATGAAATCGCGATTTTGGAAGCTTATCTGCCGGAGCAAATGTCGAACGCGGAATTGCAAAAAGTGATTGAGGCGATTGGGTCGCAATTGGCAATAACCGGCGCGCCAAGCGACGCCGGCAAAGTAATCGGCCGGGTGATGGCCGAAGTGAAAGGAAAAGCCGATGGTGGTAAAGTTAAAGTATTGGTGGCCGAATATCTGGCCGGTAAACAAAATTAAGAAGTAGAGGATTGGGGGAATTAAACCAAAATTCCGCCATTCACAATTTATTCTTCGATCCTTGGTTCCATGCTTCCCTGGATTCGAAAAAACTTTCGCGACTTAACTGTTGCTTCCATTATTTTGGCGGCAGCGGTTTTTGTTTTTTTGCCGATGCTTTCGGCCGGCGCGCAGGGTGATACTTTCGGTTTGCAAGAGATAGATCAGAATGTGGAATTGGCCAATCAGGATTTTCGGGTGATTGCTTCCAAAATTATTCGAGCGGTTCTCGGACTGTTGGGGATAATCGCGCTTGCGCTTGTTCTTTACGCCGGCTACACCATCACGACTTCGGCCGGCAATGAGGAAAAAATCACTCAAGGAAAAAATATTCTCAAGAACGCGGTGATTGGCCTCGTGATTATCATGTCGGCGTTCACGATTGTGCAATTTGTGATAAACGCCTTGACTGATGCCACCGGTCTCGGCGGCAGTGATGACGGCGGGGTTAATAAACCGAAATTTTCTACATTCACCGGCAGTGGCGGGTTGGGCAGTATCATCAAAGATCATTATCCGATGCGCGGACAGACCGCGGTGCCCAGAAATACCAAAATCGCCATTACTTTTTTTGATCCGATTGATCCGGCGAGTTTGATTGTTGACACCAATAAATCTTGCTGGGATCTTGATGGTCTGCCGACTGTGAGCACGGTGAGTAGTGATCCAAGTTTATGTAAGACATACCCGGAGAATATTCCGGCCAAAGGCATAGTCAAAGGCGACCCCAAAATCTATTATGGCGATTGTTTGGATTTGGATGGTGATGGAAAAATAAATTCTGCGATAGAATGTGACCATCTGAATACCGCCTCCTTAAAAATATATAAATCGGCGGACAAAAATCTCCAGCCGCCGGTTCTCTACGAAGCGACCGCGATGGCGGCGTATGAAAAAGAAATCAGTAGCGGCCTGGAAAAAGCCTATACTTTTGTTTTCAAACCGGAGGAGTTTTTGGGTGATGACGCGGAAAATGTCTGGCACACCATTTATCTAATCGGCAATGACAGTCCGAGTATCGGCGTCAAAAAAGCCGATGGCACGGATTTGTTCCTCGGCCAATTTTCTTCCCATTACGAGTGGGAATTTGAGACCAACACCATCATCGATTTTTCCGCTCCCCATGTGGTGGTCACTTACCCGGCGGCCGGCGCGGTAATTAAAAAAAATTCAGTGGTGCAGGTTTATTATAACGAGGCGATTGACCCGATTGTGGCACAGGGGGCGATTGGTGGCACTGGTGATGATTATGAAAACGCCATTTTCAGTAATCCCGATGAAACTGATAAAGTATCAGATGTGGCCGGCCGATGGAATATCACCAATGGCTATACCACCATGGAATTTG
>JBBTQT010000089.1:0-7033 GCA_038065575.1 Patescibacteria group bacterium | reverse complement strand
GAACGGGTTGGTGCGCGATGAGCGGAGAAATGTGCCGCCGATATCTTTGATTGATTCGACATCAGTATTGGTAAGATCAATCTGTTGCCCGCCCGGCAAAAGCGATGCCCAGCCGAATAAGCCGCCTAGAATCTTCCAGCCATTTTTTTTGGCGCCGGAAATTACGCCGTAGAGAGTGGGGTTCAAAGCCGGAGCCAGGCCGCCGCCGGTAAAAACAAGGATTTTTTTCATGGTAATAAAATATGATTTTCCCCCGCGGCTGTGGTAGCGCGGGGGGAGGTGAGTAGTCGAGGCGGGGGTGTCGGGCTAGGTGATGACGAGTCCGCACACAGGACAGCGGAGTTCATGGGCTTGGTGCCCAGTGAACAGTCGTCCGATCTTGCAGGTGGGGCAGAAGGCCATGCGCTCTACCGGCACCGGCTGAGGTACTTCTTCGAAGAGTCGCGACTCTCTCCACCCGCTCGGGTAGCCGCCGACCCGATTTACCTGATGGGTACTCACCGATTTTCTCCTTATTACGCCTTTTTTCGGCGCATCCGATTGATGGGAGTATTCTAACGCCGGTTTGCCAAATTGTCAATTATCCCCAGTTTTGTCGCAAAAAATTTGACAGTTTCACCGGATATGTTATTATCTATATAAAGCCAAAATATGGATATCTCAATTTTTAAGAAAATCGGATTTTCTGACAAAACCGCCCTGGTCTATGAGTCGCTTTTGCGAATCGGGCCTTCATCGGTTCGTTCGCTTGCCGAGATTACCAATTTGAATCGCGGGTCGGTTTATGATAGCCTCAAATGGCTGCAAGAACAAAGTTTTGTCAATTTTTTTCAAAAAAATACCAAACAGTTATTCGTGGCCGAGTCGCCGGAAAAATTAACGGATTTAATCGCGAGCAAGGAACAAAGTTTGCTCGAAGCCAACCAAGAATTGGCGCGGTACATGCCGGAACTTTTGGCCACTTATAATTATGGTGGCGGCCGACCGGTGGCCAGATATTTTTCCCGCGAAGAAATAAAAGAAATTCTGGAAGATGTGCTCGCCACTTGCGAAAACTCCGCCGAGAGTGAGTATCGCGTTTATTCCACGGAAGGAATCCGTGAATATTTATACGAAAATTTTCCGACATTCAGCGATGTCCGCGTCGGCAAAGGAATCGCGGTGCGCGTCATCGCCATCGGCGCGGGCGGAGAATTGCGCGGACTAGATGAGCGTCGCTGGCTCAAAACAAAAAACACCACTCCCACTTACATTATTCTGTATCCGGACAAGACCGCCTACATTTCTTTGAACGCCAAAAATGAACCGATAGGCGTCGTGATTGAAAATGAAGGCGTGTGCGAAACGCAGAAAATTATTTTTGACGGATTGTGGGATAAATTAAAATGATTTTATGTTGTCGAATCAAAATGACAAAATCGCCGCGATCATTCTCGCCGCGGGACAAGGCAAGAGAATGGGCGGAGAAAAATTGAAGGTGATGCGCGAACTTGGCGGCCGGCCGCTCATTGATTTCGTAATTGAATCGGTGGAAAAATCCATTATAAAAAATAAGCCGGTAGTGGTAGCGCGCGGGGGTGACAATTCGGTTCAAGATTATCTCGGCGAACGAGCGGAATACGCGATTCAGGCCGAACAGTTAGGCACCGGCCACGCCGTGGCGACCGGCGAGAAATTATTGCGGGGCAATGTCCAACAGGTGGTGGTTCTTTACGGTGATGTTCCTTTTGTCGCGCCGGAATCAATCAACCGACTTGTGGCCGTACAAGTCGCGAGTGGTGGAGTTTTGACCCTAGCGACGACCATTGTTCCCGATTACGATGGGGGGAACTCTCCTTTTTGGACATTGGCGCGAGTGGAAAGAGACGGAGCCGGTAATATCCGGAGAATCGTGGAGAAAAAAGACTGTACCGAGGCGCAATCCGCAATTCACGAAGTCAACGCCGGGGTTTATTGTTTCAATGCCGAGTGGTTTTGGGATAATTTACGGACGCTCAAAAACGATAATGTTCAAAAGGAATATTATTTGACTGATTTAATCGCGCTCGCCATTGAAAAAAAAGAAAAAATATCTTCAATTTCGATTGATCCCCGCGAGGCCATCGGCATCAATACCAAAGAAGATTTGGAAATCGCCGGCAAGTTTATTTGAAAAATTTTTACCGTTCGTGAATTTTTCTCGGTTTAATGTTTAATGAAACAGTATGTGTGGAATCATCGCTTACATCGGAAAGAAACCGGCTTTGCCCATCCTCCTCCAGGGACTCAGAAAATTGGAATATCGCGGCTATGATAGCGCCGGGGTGGCTTTGATGCGGGAAGGATCGCTGGAACGCGTGCGCGCGGTCGGCAAAGTGGATGTGCTGGCGGAGAAAATGAAGGATTATCAGGGAAAAAGCACGGTGGGAATAGCTCATACTCGTTGGGCCACGCATGGCGGGGTCACCGAAGAAAACGCTCATCCTCACTTTGGTTTGGATGGCAAACTTACCATTGTCCATAACGGGATCATTGAGAATTACCGCGAATTGAAAGAGCAATTAAAAGATATAAAATTTTCTTCACAAACCGATACCGAAGTTTTGGCGCATTTAATCGGGCGTCACTACAAAGGAGATTTGCGTCAAGCGGTGGTGAGCGCGCTCGCGCAGGTGCGTGGAACCTATGGCTTGGTGGCGATGCACGCCGACCATCCCGAGTGTTTGGTGGCGGCCAGAATGGGCAGTCCGCTCGTAATCGGGATGGGAGAAAATGAATTTTTTATCGCGAGCGACGCGACACCTATGCTGGCTTACACCAAGCAGGTATTTTTTTTGGAGGATGGCGAAGTGGCGGAGATTAAGGACAATCAAGTGAATACATTTAACCTAAAAGACGAAAAAGTGATCAAGTGTGTGGAGCAGATTGACTGGAACGAGGCGGAAGCGGAAAAACAAGGTTATCCGTATTTCATGTTGAAAGAAATTCACGATCAGCCGACGGTTTTTCAAGACGCGGTGCGCGGACGCTATGATTTGGCGGAAGGAATCGGCAAATTGGGGGGAATTAACATGACCGAAGACCAAATGCGCCACATCAATCGCGTGGTGTTTATCGCTTGTGGCACCGCCTCATACGCCGCCATGGTTGGAAAATACGCTTTTGAGAGATTGGTGGGAATTCCGGCGGATGTGGATTTGGCGAGCGAGTTCCGCTATCGCGATCCGGTGGTGGATAACCATACACTGGTGTTCGCCATTTCCCAATCGGGCGAAACCGCCGATACTTTGGCGGCGGTGCGCGAAGCGAAAAGAAAAGGAGCGTTTGTTCGTGGCATCGTCAATGTGGTCGGATCCACCATTGCTCGGGAAACCGACGGTGGCAGTTATATTCACGCCGGTCCGGAATTGGCGGTGGCTTCCACCAAGGCTTGCACCAATATGATGGCGATTATGATATTATACGCTCTCCAATTCGGTCGTCTTCGTCGGATTTCGCTCGCGACCGGCCAAAGAGTCTTGAATTCTTTGCGGGAAATTCCGGCCAAGATGGATTTGGCCTTAAAACTGGATAAACAAATGAAAGAATTGGCGCTGAAATATTCCGGCTATCAGAACATGATGTTTCTGGGCAGGGGAATAAATTATCCGGTGGCGTTGGAAGGATCGTTGAAGTTGAAAGAAATTTCGTATATTCACGCCGAAGCTTATCCGGGCGGAGAAATGAAGCATGGTCCGTTGGCCTTGCTGTCAAAAGATTTTCCGGTCTTCGGCATTATGACCAAGAATCAGTTGTATGATAAAATGCGCAGTAATATCGAAGAAGTGAAAGCGCGGGGAGCGAAAATAATTTTATTGGCTACCGTTGGAGATTTGACGGCCAAGGAATTGGCGGATGATGTCATTTATGTGCCGGATACGATGGAATTATTGGAGCCGCTCGTCAATGCCATTCCTTTGCAGTTGTTCGCTTATCACATGGCGGTGATTCTCGGTAAGGATGTGGATCGTCCAAGGAATTTGGCGAAGAGCGTGACGGTGGAGTGATGACGAATTATAAATTAAAAATTAATAATTACTCGGCTTCGCTCTGCTACGCCGAGCAGGCGAATTACGAATTACGAATATGTCTGAAAGTAAGAGTAAGGTAAAAGTAGTGGTCATTGGTGGTGGCAATGGCAGTGCCAAAAGCATTAAGGCGGTGAAGAAATTCAGCGACGAGATCAGGCTTACATCCGTGGTTTCAATGAGCGATTCCGGCGGATCAAGCGGGGTGTTGCGTCTGGAATTTGGCGGCCTGCCGACCGGCGATATTCTTCGGGCGATATTGGCAATGTCAAAATATGACTACAAAATTTTGAAAAGGATTTTTTACGGCAATCGTTTCGCGGATTGTGGCAAATTGACCGATCATAATATCGGTAATTTGTTTCTCAACCTTACCGCGAATTACGCCGGCGATTTTATGACGAGCGTGAAGGCGCTCTCGGCCGGCGTGGAAACGGTCGGCGCTGTTTTTCCTTGCACTTTGGACAATACGAATTTGGTCGCGGAATTAAGTGCCGGACAAATAATAACGGGCGAGAGCAAGATTGATCGTCCGGATTACGAACGATCAAACAAAATTAAAAAAGTTTGGTTGGAGCCGGTCGGTCGGGCGTACGCGCCGGCGACGGAAGCGATTGTTGAGGCGGATTTTATCATTATCGGTCCGGGAAGTTTGTATTGCAGTATCATTGCCGCCTTGTTGCCACTCGGAATGAAAGAAGCGATCGCGCAATCAAAAGCGAAAATAATCTATGTGGCGGGCAACGCCTACGAAGCGGAGGGAGAAACCGGGCCGGAAAAATTGAGCGATTTTGTCAGACAGTTGGAGGTTTATTTGCCACGGCCGATTGCCACGGTCATCAACAATAACCGTGAATTATCCGTTGAAAAACAAAAAGAGTATCAAGAAAAACGCTGGAAATTATTTGAAGCCGATCCGGATAATTTAACCGACCGTCAAGTCATCTCCGGAGATTATGAGCGCGACGAAATTGGCAATCCGGGGTTATCCGATGCCAAATTGGGGGATATTTTGTCCAAGATATTATTTAACTAGCCGATATGGAATTCAGAAAAACCAAGCAAGAAGGATGCTACGGCGTGAGAATTTCCGCCGAGGAGAACGGCAAAACGGCGGGCTGGGCATTTTTGATTATTATTGCCAATGATCGTCACATCGAACCTTATGGGTTGATGGAGAATGTTTATATTGAAGAGGAATATCGTGGTGGCGGAATCGGGACAAAATTGGTGGAGCTGGTGATTGAGGAAGCCAAAATTCGCGGTTGCTATAAACTATTGGCCACTTGCCGACACAGTAAACCCCAAGTCCATTCGATGTATGAAAAGCATGGTTTTAGGAATCATGGGTTGGAGTTTAGAATGGATTTAACGGAAACAAAAGTTTTGACGAAGGACTGATTAATTACGAATTTTTACGTCATTGCCACGTCGTTCACTACTTTGGGTGATCACTCGTAGGGTGGAATTCCTTTGAATATGAGAAAATATGCGGTTGAATGGCTACATTGGTACATTGTCGAATTGAAAATTGTTTGAAAATTACAAATTAAAAATTGAAAATTACTATGACCTCAGACATTTTAATAACCAAACCGAGCCGCGATTACGAACTGCTTGATTCCGGGAGTGGGGAGAAGTTGGAACGATATGGCGAGTATATTTTGCGTCGTCCCGATCCTCAGGCACTGTGGGAAAAGAATTTATCGGCGGAAGAATGGGACAAAGCCGACGCCAGTTTTCGCCGCGATGGGTTGAAAGGCGATTGGATTTTGAAGCCTGGTTTGCCGGAAAGATGGAAAATAAATTTTGGCGGGTTGTCGTTTTGGATTCATCCGTCGTCATTCAAGCATACCGGATTATTCCCAGAACAGCAGTCAAATTGGGAATGGATCGCTAAACAATTACGAATTACGAATTACGAATTACGAATTAACGACGGCGGGAAAAGGCCGAGTGTCTTGAATTTGTTCGGGTATACCGGCGGGGCATCCCTCGCGGCGGCGCAGGCCGGAGCCGAAGTTTGTCATGTGGATGGTTCAAAAGTGGCGATTAAATGGGGGAGAGAGAATGCCGAGGCATCCGGACTGGCAGACAAACCGATTCGCTGGATTTTGGATGACGCGCGGGAATTTGTAAAACGAGAAGTTAAACGCGGACGCAAATATGATGGGATAATTCTTGATCCGCCCGCTTTTGGCCATGGACCGAACAAAGAACTTTGGAAAATAGAGGATCATTTGCCGGAATTATTGAAACTGTGTCGGGCGGTAATGTCCGACAAACCATTATTTTTTCTAATCAATGGCTACGCCTCCGGCTATTCAGCGATTGCTTATGAAAATAATTTACAAGAATTATTCAAAAATGATGACGGAGTGTTTGAAAAAGGGGAGCTTACCATTCAGGAAAAAAGCGGACGGCTGTTGCCGTGCGGGATTTTTGCGCGGTGGAGGAGTGGTTGACAATTACGAATGTATTAAGTCTGTCATTCCTGCGAAAGCAGGAATCCAGAAAAACTATGAATGATATGCACAGCTGGATTCCTGCTTTCGCAGGAATGACAAAAACAAAAATTCGTAATTTGTAATTGATAATTCGTAATTACTTTGTGAGTATGGTTTTAGAAGTTCTTTACGAAGACAATCATCTCATCGCTGTTTACAAACCGGCCGGTGTTTTGACGCAGGCGGACGAAACCGGAGATATTTGTTTGATGGATGAGGTAAAGGAATATTTGAAGGAAAAATATCATAAGCTGGGCAAGGTATGGCTCGGGGTGGTGCATCGGCTGGATCGGCCGGTATCGGGAATCATGGTGTACGCGAAGACGAGTAAGGGCGCGGCGCGACTCAGCGAACAAATTCGCAATCATACTTTCAAAAAAACCTATCACGCTTTAGTCATCGGAATTCCGTTTTTAGAATCCGGTACGCTTATAAATTATCTGAAGAAGGACGAAGCCAAAAATTTTGTGACGGTTTTTG
>JBBTQT010000088.1:0-17814 GCA_038065575.1 Patescibacteria group bacterium | reverse complement strand
TTTCACATATTCCAGCAAATAATCAGCATGCTTTCCTTTTGATTCCTTGTCCAACCATTCACTCGGCACATGACATTCCGGCCAACGAGGCGCTTTTTGACCGACAACGAGCATCACACCCACTCCCCTTTTTTCCGCTTCCGTCATCATAAAATCCACGGCGGAAAAATCAAATTTCCCTTTTTGCGATTCCACTTCACTCCACATCGCCGCCACCCGAATATATTTCGGCTTGAGCTCGTCCAGCATTTCCAAATACATTTTTTTCCAGTCAAACCCCAAGTACGATGCGTACTGATGATTAAAACTGATGCCAAATTCCAGCGGATAAGTTTTTCGGCTCTTAAACCATAGGAAAATATAAAAAATCAGAAAGATGATGATGAAGATCGCGAAAAACTTTAGATATTTCATAGACAAAAAACGAATTCTAAATTATTATCCCCAGGCCACGAGAGCGGTGCCGAGGAGCATGAGAGCGACCGCGATCGTTTCGGAAACAATTTCTCGCCTGGTAAAATATTCCTTAAAAAATTTAGGCGCGATTTTAGTCAGGGCGAAAACGAGAATAAACAAAAACGCGTATTGCAAACCGGCGAGAGCGTTCACGAGCGCGACCGATCCCAAGGCAATAGCGTATTGTACCATTACCGTGCCGATGATGGAAAGCGCTTTGTCCCCCAATACCAAAACCAAAAAATTTTTCTTTTTATCGGCGGAGGAACGGGGTTTTTTATTTGATCTCAAAGCGGAACGAACGACGGGAAGCGACAGCAAAAATATACCGACCAAACCCACCGACCCTTTTGTCCAGACCAAGGTCGTGAAAAATGGATAGATACCGTATATATACTTGGCCGTGGTATGGGAAACAGCGAAAAAAATCCCAGACAAAATCGCCCAGGCGAAACCGACATGAAATCCCGAATGCTCACGGCTCTTTTCCGCCGAGAATAGCGCGGTGGCGACGATTAAAATCGCCAACCCCAGCAATTGCCGACCGGTTAAATTTTCATTCAAAAAAGAAGAGGAAATAATATAAACGACCAAAGCCACGACCGCCCCGATAAAGGGATTGATGTGGCTTGATTCCCCTTTTTGAAGGGCGATATACATGGTCCAAAGTCCGAAACCGAACGCCAAGCCCGAACCGATGCCGATAACCCAATCTCGGCCGGCCAAATTATCCACCCCGAAAAAAATCGCCAAGAGAAGCGGCAATAAAAAAATGGTGGAATAAAAAGCGTAGACCGCCGGATTAGCCACCTTTTTGCTCAAAATTATTTTATCCAGTATGCCGACTACCGCGAGCAGAAGATACCCGATAGCGGCGACGAAAAACCACAACATAGTAATTTTCAATTATACTCAACAATTTTGTTAATCTAATCAATGTTTTACTGAAATCTCTAGTTCTTCCCTCCAAATTATACTCCATACAATAACTTCATTGTAAATTGTTTGAAAATTATAAATTGAAAATTGAAAATTACAACAGGTGCATGTCTTCAATTTCACTTCTGTTTCCGCGCAAAACCACTTCTTCAATATGATACGCGCCATTGTGCGGGGCGTCCAGAAATCCTTTCATGGCCGCTTCCGCCAGCCAGCCCGATTCCAGCCAATCAAAAAGCCACTCATGAGCGTAGCGCGGGTCTCCCTGCGGCACGCCGGCGCCGATTGATTCCAGCCAGGCGCGGTTGAATACTTCCTGCGAACCGACGGTCGGCGCCATGATTATCGGCAAACCCAGTCCGGCGTAAAAAGACAATTCGCTCGGTTTTGTCCAAAGCACATCGGTCGTGAGCAGAGTTTTATTGAAAAGACTGAAATAATCATTTTTGTTTTCCGCGTAAATTATATTGACATGCCCGTTTTGTTTTTTTCTCGCTTTCAAGCGCAGAATGGCGTTTTCGTAATAGCGATAAACATCATTCCGAACGCCGGCGACCAGATTCAGTCTTACTTCGCCCTTCATAATTTTATCCCGGAGGCTTTCCAAAATCGTCACTCCCAAATCTCGTTGCGCGCCCGCCCCGCCGACGGCGAAAGTAATGGTGAGCGGATGGCGCGCCACGCACCGTTTGGCCGCGCAATACTCTTCCTCCAAAAATTGCAAAATTGTTTTCCGGTATTTATGCCGATACCGGCCGTTCGGATCAAGATGAATTATTCTTTCCATCACGGTTTTTTTCAAAATGGCGATGGATTGGCCGCCGATATTTTCCGGAGGCAGAGGAAAGCCGGTAACAAAAATTTTGTCAGGCCGAACGCCATACAGTTTCAGCCGTTCGCGTACTCTTTTGTTCGGCACCAGATATTTAATCCGACTTTTCTCGGGCGCGAGCGGCGCCCAGGCGCGAGAAACATCGGTGTCGCAACAAATCAGGTAAATTTCGCCTTTGTATTTATGCTCTTCCGCGAAATAAGCCGGTGAAAAAAAAGATGAAATCAGCGGCAATGGATTCCGATTTAATTTATCAATCAAATCCCGCCCCCAGCCCTTCCCGATCAAACGGTAAATTTGGCGCAATTGCCAGGACGGCGCGGACAAATCCCGTTTGGGATAAAAAGGATCGATTTTTTGAAAATAATCCATCGCCCGAAACAAATAATCGCCGACGATCGGCAGATATTTCAACCGGGAAATTGACTCGTAGAGCTTCCGGCCACCCTCCCATTTCTTTTTATCGCGCAAAGGAATGCCCGGATAATTGTTGGCATTGATAATTCCCCCTTCGGCCAAATGACGGAGGGGATGCGCCGCCCGCTGATGACCATAACCCATGTCCACCGTGACGACATAAGCTTTTTCCGGATGTTGCTTGACGGCTGGCATACGGCGATTGTTCAAAAACGAAACTCAAACTCCTAAAAAAATATTCAACTCACATCGGATTTTCCTAGACTGTCATTCCCGCGAAGGCGGGAATCCAGAAAAACTGGCTAAGTTGCGCTGTTGCTGGATTCCCGCCTTCGCGGGAATGACAGAAAAATGACATTCGGCGACAGCCCCGTTATTTGCCATTATACCATAAAAACGGTTTTATATCTAAAAAATATCGCGGGTAATCCGGATATTTTTATAATTCAGACGAAATCCTCATAATTTACCCCCTCTCGCGAGTGCCATTCTCTCGCCCAACCGTTTTTTTCAGAGAGATGCCGATAATCAATTTAATCAACAATCCGATCAGAAGCGGTGTCGCCACAATCATCCCGATTTGGGCGAGCGTGATCGGCACCAAATGAAAAACTATGCGTAAATAATCACTATAAATCAGTAAGAACGCGGAGACAACGGTTACAAACGAAATGATCAGCAATAATTTATTGGCCGCCACCTGCTGCCACTCCCGACTGAAAAGAATGCTGAATACCTGGGCAAAAATCAAAGAGCAAAAAGCCATTGTCCGTCCCAAATCCAAATCCCGCAAATAGTAAACGCCAAACCAATACAAACCGAAACTGCCGATAGTCATGCCGAGGCCTTGCGCGCCAATCCTCCACCACAAACTGCTTTTGATAAGCGGTTCACCGACCGGACGGGGTCGTTCATTCATGAGGCCGCGGCGAGCGCGTTCGCGATCAAATCCGAGCACGGCCACCGGATCGCAAAAAAGTTCCAAAAAAATGATATTGACCGGAAAAAAAATAAACGGTTGGCCGAGCAATAGGGGCAACAAGGCCAAGCCGACAATTGGCAAATGAAAAGAAAATAAAAACACAAACGCCTGACGCAAATTATCGTAAATCCGCCGGCCTTCCTTGACCGTGGCCGCGATGGTAGCGAAATTATCGTCCAAGAGCACCATGCCGGCGGCCGCCCGCGCCACCTCCGTGCCGCGATTCCCCATGGCGATGCCGATATTGGCGCGGCGTAAGGCGGGCGCGTCATTGACGCCATCGCCGGTCATGGCGACAATCTCGCCCGCTTCCTGCAAGGCTTGAACCAAATCATATTTTTGCTCCGGCTCCACGCGCGCGAACACACTATGCCTTTTGACCGCTTCCGCCAAGGCCGGCGGCGACATTTTTTTCAATTCCTCGCCATCCAAAATATCGCCGTCATGATTCAATCCGATTTGGTCGGCAATGTTGCGCGCGGTTAATTTATTGTCGCCGGTAATCATAATCACTTTGATACCGGCATTTTGGACCAGGCTGATGGCTTCCTTTACGCCGGGGCGAGGGAGATCTTCCATCACGAGGAATCCGATGAATTTCAATTTTTCCAATTTTATTTCGCAAATTACACCGCAATCTCTTTCCGCCACTCCGATCACCCGATAACCTTGATTGAAAGATCGGCTAAGCTCGCTCTCAATCTGATTTTTTTTCGCGAGAGAAAGAAAAGCGTGCTTCAAAATTGATTCCGGCGCGCCGGCCGTGTACTGCCGCGCCACCCCCAACGCGTCTTTCCAGACATGGCTCACCAATTTCGTTTTGGCGTTGAAGGCGCTGTCCATCGCCATTTCACGCTTTTGATAAAACATATCCGGATCAATTCCGATTCGGCGCGCGTATTCTTGGACTTCCAGTTCAATCGGATCCACCGCCACTCGTTCCAAGGCAAGCAATGCCGATTCAATTATACCGGCAACTTTTTTTTTGTGGTCGGAGATTTCGTCGGCCGCAAAAAATTTTCCTTTGTGATAGATACTTTTCAAAGTCATTTTTCCCCGCGTCAATGTGCCGGTTTTATCAGTGCAAATCACCGTCACCGTGCCGAGCAGTTCCACCGTCGCCATTTCTCTGATCAAGGCTTTTTCCTTTGTCATGCGCCAAACGCCCATAATCAAAAAAACGCTGAACACCACCGGAAATTCCTCGGGGATTATGGCCATCGCGACCGTAATCGCGCCAAGGAGGCCGGCGGTCATTCCGTTTCGAATGGCGATAATGAAAAAAACCAAAAACGCGGTGGCGAAAGCGGCTAATCCGACCACTTTGACCAAATCATGAATTTTTTGCTGAAGTGGGGTTTTTATTTTGGTGATTTTGTTCAGAAGACTGCCCAGATGTCCGTACTTGGTATTCACGCCGGTCGTGTCTACAAGCATCACCGCTTCGCCCTGAATGACCAATGTTCCTTGATACAGAATATGTTCCGTTGGGATTTCTTTTTTAATTTCCGGCAACTGGCTTTTGACGACCGCCATGGCCTCGCCGGTCAAAATTGATTCATCCACAAGTACGCCCGATGATCGGAATACGATACCATCAGCCGGCACTTTGTCGCCGGCGGTGATGTACACCAAATCCCCGGGAACGACATTACTCATCTCCATTTTGATTGCTTGCCCGTCGCGGTAAACCATGCAAAATTCAGTGAGCATTTTGTCCAGAACATTGATCGCCTGATTGGTTTTTTGTTCCTGAAAAAACTGGATCAAGATCACGGGACCGATGGAAAGAATCAAAATAATCGCTTCCAAATTGTCGCCGATAAAAAAATACACCACGGCGGCGAGGAGCAGGAGCACAATCATCGGTTCAAAAACAATGCGGAGAAATCGGCCGATCACGCCCGGACCCTTGATCGGCGGACGGCGATTGGCGCCGAATTTCTTCAGCCGCGCCTCGGCTTCGGCCGCGGTGAGACCCTGATAATCCGACCGATTACTTATCAATTCAGTGAGATTATCCAACATAAAATTATTGATGATTTCCAGGTTTTAACCATTTTGTAATACCGATGCTTGTCACGAGAAACAAAAATCCCACCGCGTATCCGGCCAAAACATCGCTCAAATAATGCACGCCGAGATAAAGCCGGCTGAAGCCAATCGCCAAAATCATCACCGTAGCCGAAATTAAAACAATAATTTTACGACCGCGAGTTTTTTGCCGACAATAAAAATAATATGCCAAAAAACCATAAAACGCCACGGCCGCGGTGGCGTGTCCGCTCGGGAAAGAATAGGAATTTTCCAAATAATAAGCCAAAACGGGACGCGGACGGGCGAACCGGTGTTTGGCCAGATAAGTTAAGGCCTCGCTTCCGATCACGGCGATGTATAATCCGACAATAGACATGAATTCGCGCCGTTTCCAAAATACGATGCCGGCGAGCGTCAAAAACAAGACTATTACTTCGGAACTGCCGAACAGGGTGGCGATGGAAAAAAATTTTATGAACGCTAAATCGCGCGCTCCGAACAAATAATCAGCGATAGTTTGATCAATCAGCATACAATTTCACTATAACAAAAAATAAGGCCGTTATCAACCTTATTTTAAGATAATAATTAACGATTAATTATCGGCCGGCCGAACGGCGCTTGGGATAATTAAATCTTCCGTTTACAACATTGTTCTTGTCCCCTCTTGGCCGCGCGAATCCGGAAGAAGCGGCGCGTGGCGCGCGAGCGAATGGATTGGACGAACGATTGAATGAATGATAATTTTTTTCCGGCGCTTGATGGGTGAATTGACGGCGCGGCGGCAGAACCGGCAGAGCGATTACCGGCAAAGTTTTCTTGATCATCCGTTCAATTTGCTTGACATCGTGGCGTTGATCCGGACCGACAAACGAAATCGCTTTGCCGGATTTTCCGGCTCGTCCGGTCCGGCCGATTCGATGAATATAATCGTCCAAATTATCCGGCAGATCGTAATTGATGACGAGCGAGATGTTACTTACATCAATGCCACGAGCGGCGATGTCCGTGGCTACCAAGATCCGATAGAAACCTTTTTTGAATCCATCCAAAGCCGCTTTGCGTTGAGCGAGCGATCGATTGGAATGAATTTCCGAAGCGGTGTGACCCATGGCGCGCAAGTCCGCGGTGATTTTTTTGGCGCCATGTTTGGTTCTGGAAAAAATCAAAATTGTTTTTTCTTCGCCGGAGAGAACACTCTCCAATAATTGCATTTTCACATCCTTGCCGACAATAAAAATTTCTTGCTCCACTCGCTCGGCCGGAGTGCCGGCCGGAGCGACTTCAATCCGCAAAGGCAATCTCATGTAACGCGCGGCCAGCTCGGCGATGGCGGTCGGCATGGTAGCCGAAAACAGCATCGTTTGTCTCTCTTTGGGCGCCAAACTCATAATCTGTTTGATTTGCGGGGCGAAGCCGATGTCCAGCATGCGATCGGCCTCGTCCAAAACGATGACTTTAATCTGATTCAAATTAAAAGTTTTTTGTTTCAGGTGATCCGCCAAGCGTCCGGGAGTGGCGATTACAATATGCGGATGGCGGCCGAGACTCTGATTTTGCTGATTCATGGACGCTCCACCAATCAAAACCGTGCTACGCACGCCGAGTTTGCCGGCAATTTTTCGGATCACCTCATCCACTTGCAAGGCCAGTTCGCGGGTAGGCAAAATCACCAGCCCCTGCCCCTTAATTTGGGCCAAACGTTGGATCATCGGGATGCCAAAAGCCAGAGTCTTTCCGGTTCCGGTTTGGGCGATTCCAACCACATCTTTGCCGGTCAAAGCCACCGGAATCACCTGATGCTGAATCGGCGTCGGGCGCACGAAATTCTGCTCGCGAATCATGGCGAGCAGATTGGTGGCAATACCTAAATTGTCAAAACCGGACACGACCGGTAGTGGTGTGGCAGTCATATTTTTTTAGTGACCCGAGATCCATTGAGCCACTAAATATGACGGCAATTGGGTTCGAGTCTGTCGGCCCTTCGCACCGGACCTGAATTAAGACACCCGAGTATAACACATAACCGAATTATTGTCAAACCGAGGGGGTCGGAGGGAGCCGGATGTCAACGGAAGAACGAAAATCATTTCTTATTAATCTTATCCACCAAGACCGCCAGCAACTTCTTCACTTCTCCCTGCGCCGCCGTTTCGTCCGGGCTTTCCACAAATCGGTTCCATTGATTCAAAATGTCCGGATCATTCAACCCCCGCACCGCGTTTTCCAATTCCAACCTCTCCTCAAAAGACACTTGTTTTTTATTGATAAGCACGCGATCAATAAACATCTTATTGAATTTGGCGATTTCGTTGATCCGATTGGATTCTTGCAACAGAGCGACATTTCTGGCCAGATTACTTTGCGATTCCCGATATTTCACGAAAAATACGCCGGCCGAACCGATTGACACCACGAGCAAGCCTATGACCAAAACCGAATATGACTTAGACATAGTTTGATAAAACTTTTAGTAAATATTTAATGGATGCCGCTCTTAAAACAAAAATACCAAGACCGCTGCGCGCTGTATTTTCAATATTATTCACATTATACCATACCGAGATACTCTTAATATATTGGCGGTGGATAACTGGATTGCCTGCGGACAAAATTAGTCGAGGCCGATTCCCCATGGCGCTACTAAAAAAATTACTCGTATTTTACTTTATTGCCCTCCGCCCGATTTTGGTATATCATTCTCAATAACAATACCAAAATAACCTTCCCTCTTTAACTCCACCCATATGCCCGAATCCCCCGAACACGAACACCTCCCCCTCTTCGACCGCTGGCTCGAAGTGGATGGTTCAGGCATAGAGGTTATACTACATTGACAAAAAATGGGGTGCGATATTTCCGGTCGTAACGCACTTGAATCGAGCTTTCGGGTAGGCGGCGGTGAATGTAGTCGGAGCGACGGCTGTTTCTTTCCATTTACATTCGTATGCGGAAATTTCAATGCCATTTTTTTCGATTATATCAATCTCAACGCCGGAGCGCGTTCTCCAAAACATAATTTCCGGTGGAAAAATCGACAGAGCTCCCTTTTTCATCAGTTCAGTCGCAAAAAAGTTTTCAAAAATCGCGCCCCGATCCGCTCGCGTCGCCATCGGGGAAGCGATATCAACCAAAGCATTGCGAACCCCGATATCCAGAAAAAAAACTTTGAAAGCTTTTTTCAGTTCTTTCCGCGGATTATTTGAAAATGAATAAATCCGTTTAATAATAAAAGACTGTTCCAATAGCCTAAGATAGCGATTCACCGTTGTTCTCGTGACACCCAGCCCCTGCGATAATTCATTTACCGACACCATTGACCCGACTTGCAACGCCAGCATTTTCAATAAATCTTCAAATACTTTCGGATTACGAATAGCTTCAAAAACAAAAACATCTTTATATAAATAATTGGTGGCGATATTTTTAATTGCGAATAATTTTTCATCAAGCGTGCCGGCAGCCACCACCGCCGGATAGGAACCGAATTGCATCAAGGAAAAAAGATCCGGTTCATTCATATCGGGGTACGCCAAGACAACCTCAGACAGGGAAAGCGGCAAAAGTAAAAATTCAAATGCCCGACCGGTCATCGGTTCCTTGATTTTATTAGCCAAATCAAATGACGATGAACCGGTTGCGATGATCTGCACTCCGGGATAGGTATCGTGGAATACTTTTAAGATACTGCCAATATTTTGAATCGTCTGCGCTTCGTCAAACACAACAATTTTTTTATTATCGGTCAAAGGAATCAAATCATCCGGTTTGCCAAGCGCAAAATGAGCACGGATATCCGCCAATTGACAATCATAATATGCCCCTTGTTCGCCGTAAGCGGTGATAATTTTTTTAGCCAAAGTGGTTTTTCCGGATTGTCTTGGACCCAAAATAACGACCATTTTGTCTTTGAAAAGCACCTTTTTAATGTACGGTTCAATATCGCGATTAAATATCTTCATACTGGCCTTTGTTATTTCAATTTTCGGTATTATAACAAATTGCTACTAAACAAGCAAATTGTGGCATTAGGCTAAAAACACCAACCCTCCCACCCCCACCGCGGAGCGAAGGCCGTAAACGGAGCCGCGACGCCCCCGGGCCATTCCCGCCCAAGTTAGCCTGCCGGCCGCCGCGAAACCAGCAGGCGACATTGGCTTCCAGTTGTTTCCTCCCGTTTATCAGTTTACCCTTGCCTTCTCTCGGTATATTGGGGTTTGGTTCCATCTAATACCCATTTCACCGCATTCAGGGAGTATTTCTAAAATACCAACCCGGGTGAATATCTCTACTTGGGATTTATATGATTCTTTGAATTCCACTTCGAGCCAGCGGTCGAAGAGGGGGAATTTTTCGTATTCGGGGGTGGGTTCGGGCATAAAAGCGATGCGTATGGTAAAACAATGCTTATTGTTAATACAATACGCCGAAACAAGACAAAAGACAAGACCGATTTTCGTAGCGCCATGGGGAATCGGCCTCGACTAATTTTGTCTGCGGACAAAATTGTCTGGCCACCGCCTCGGCCGACTGCGGTCGGCCTCCGGCGTTCGATTCCCTCAAAGGCGGGTCAAAAACAATTAATTAATTGTAATTTATACAAAAATAAGAATCGTAATGAGAAATAATAAGGAGAATGTCTGGGCAACGATATGATAATGCTTGTGGCGAACATGAATAGCAATGTTCAGGAGAAGAACTCCGCTAAAAAGCGCGAAGGCAAAAAAATAAATCCCCTGTGAGATATGAAAAATTTGGGTGAGCGGATACTCTGAGTTCCGTGCCCAAATATACTTATTGAAGCTCGATAGACGCGATACGGTCGGAGGTTGCGCTAGCGTCTCTTTTGGTATGTTTTCCGTTTGAATTGCGCTTGCAGTACCAAGGGGCGTTCCGAAATGGAGAGCCGCGTACGCTATCGGTTGCCCTTCAAAAATTCCACCCTGCACATCAAAACCGGCTTCGGTATATTCCAAGTCTACCAGATTGGCGTAATGGGTTGGACTTCGTTCCCAGGCAAGCATGATATTTTCAGCCAGAAGTGGTCCCATGTATAGATTTTCACCCGCAATGCCATATTGGTAATTTGCCTGCTCCAAAAAATAAGCAAGCGGGCGATGATGCGGGCCAAAGTGATCAACATATTGATTCACCGCCATATCAGCGGCGCGTAGGTGCGCTGATGCGTTGAGTTCTGAATTTTCCTTTAGGTAAGCAATGCCTTTTGCGATTCGAAATGCATTTGTGAGCCGAAGCAATTTTTCCTGCTCTGCCGCCAGAACTTCGGGCGTCAAAAAAAATCCGGATGGCAACAAAATGCTAAAAACAATCAAAAACGCTTTCATCGTGAGAAAAAAAGATCCATAAAAAATTGTCCGCCGTCTATGCAAAAGATGCGGCTGATAGATATTATCGGGGTGAGCGAGGAAAAAGAGTTTAAGATTTTTTTTCATATGGGATTATTTTATCATGATTTTCTTTTATCCACAATGCGTTATGTTGAATAAATGAAATAGTGCTATAATTGAATTAGTAATTAATAATTGTGTCCGTTGTCCATACCAATCGTTAATTTTAATTAGTAATTCCCATTTCTATGATACGATCCAATCGTTTCAAGATTGTGATGGCCGTATTTGGCTTCATTATCTTTTGCAGTGTGGCGGTGTCCGGGCTTGTATTTGCCGAGACGACATCAACCGATAGCAGTTCCATGACATCATGTTGGGACGGCTCACGCGTCCCGACAGGCACCATGTGTCCGGTCCAATCAGAGCAATCCCAATGTACGACGGGCAACGGAAAATGGTGCAACAGTGCTTCCGGTTCTGGTGGCAATGGCTGGTGTTCTTACTCAACGAGCGCGTGCCCGGCCTATGACACCGCCAGCTGTACCGCGCAAAATGGGATGTGGTGTAATTCCACAGGCGGCGGGATTGGCTGGTGCGCGACGAACGGTGCCACTTGTCCGGTAGATAACGAGGCAGCTTGTACATCACAAGCAAGAAAATGGTGTACTTCGTCAAGCAGTAGTGGTGGTGGCTGGTGCGCTACCAGCGGATCGTCTTGTCCGGCTACGGATCTAAATTCATGCACGGCTAATGGCGGCGAATGGTGCGTTTCCTCATATGGCGGTTCAAACTGGTGCGCTTCCACTCCCGGTTCGTGTCCGGTAAATGATCAGGCGACCTGCACCTCAAAGGGACGCCAGTGGTGTCCAAGCACATCTCCAAATGGCTATGGCTGGTGCGCGTCGTCAGGCGGCAGTTGTCCTAGTACAACAACACCAACCACTGATTCGAATATGTACACCTGCGCTGACGGTACCAAGGTGAGCAACAGTTCACAGTGTCCGACCACACCAACAACCTATACAAGTTGGCCATCAACTCAGACAGATTGTGAAAAGTATAAAGGGGTTTGGTGCTCTTCTTCCGGTTCAGGGTATTCAAGTTACGGCATGTCCACCTATACCGGATCATGTATGATGGCCGGTCAAGCTTGCACGACATCAACGCCCACGAATATGATCAGATGTTGGGATGATAGCACTGTGCCTATGTCTTCGAGTTGTCCGACTACTCCTTCCAATCAGTCCGATTGTACCGTGAAGAGCGGCGTTTGGTGTCCAAGTACCTATGGCAACGGATATTGCACCTCCAAATCCAATTCATGTCCAAAAAATCCGCCATCAGGGCAAATGGTTTGTCCTGATAACCTTACATTCGCCACCAAATTGACTGACTGTCCTGTCTTAGAAACCAAAGTACCAGAGCCGGTTATTCAACAAAAAACTTGTCCCGATGGTTCAATCGTTAATAAGAACGCTTTGTGTCCAGCAGTGATAGAAAAAATAACCATCTGTCCTGATGGCCAAAAAGTTGTTGAAGGACAAACCTGTACCGAACGAAAACCTATCGTTGATGATCCTATATCCACCTGTTTGAAACAGAGTGGTTCCTGGTGCAAGGCTACCGAAAGCGTAGTGGCGTATTGCGCGTCTAAAGGATCCATATGCGTGGTTGATAAAAAAATAGATCCGGTAGTTTTACCACCGTTGACTGCAAATGAGATAAAACTGATTGAGCGTCAGAAAAAAACTATGCTTACCCGCATTGACGGACTTGAAAAGGTGTTTACCCGTATGGACGATAAAGGATCACTCGTCAAAACTGGCGCCTTGCGTGAAAAATTAGTCAATCTTGTCATCGATGGTACCGCCATGGAAGTGATGGAAGGTATCAAAGATGAAGTTGCTCTTTTGCAAGAAGTAAAAAATGATCTTCTGAATAATGGTGAAGTGGCGCCGCCCAGTGAGCGCGATCAGCAAATGCAGGAACGGGCACTCAAGGATCTGCAACGAAATGTTCCGATATATCGCAGACATATTCTGGTAATGGAAAAGCGCGTGGCTACACTCGAAAAATCGGGGTTTGTTCTTCCCCAGGAATTAAAAGATGCTTTGAAAAAGGGTAAGAACATCGTCGCTGCCATTAAGGTGGCCAAGACATACGACGAAGCCAGGGATTCCATTGAGGCATTTGGAGAACTCGCCTATGAATTAAATGATTGGGCATTAAAATTGAGCGACTTGCAACGTTTGAACGGAATGCTCAAACTCATGAATCGGGAAATCAGCAACCGAGAAAAAGAATTTAAACGGATCAAATTACTCGTCCAGAAGCTCAAAGTTGATGTGACAACTGAGCTTGTCGTAGCGCAAACCAGTCTGACGGATATTCGATCAACCTGGAATGAATTAAAAAAGATGGATTACTCCCAAATTGATCCAACGGATATGGTTCAGATCCGGATTATTGATCAATTGGAAAATGTCGACAACATTCTGTTAAATATTCAAGCTCTTGCCAACCTAAAAAATTCATATAATCGGCTTTTGGCGAATGTGAAGAATTATGAAAAGCGAATTGTTCGAATGGAAGCAAAAAAACAAGATACGACCGAACTTCGACCGTTATTGAACGAGGCGAAGGATCATTTGGCGGAACTCAAGGGGTATGCCGGGAGAAAATTGGTGGCTGAGGAAATCCCGTTTATCTTCGAAGAATTTCAGGCGTTGGATAGCGTGATGGATCAATTGGCTGATCTTCTGCAAATCAGTACACTGTCCAAGCTACAGAAAGAACTGCTTAAAAAAGGCCGACCGGACGAGATAATCGAGGAAATAAAAATACCAACGATTGAGAACGAACTGACCCAGGCCGAAAAGATATCCACATTCTATCGTCGATCGGCGACAGAGTATGGTCCGACGAGAGTATCAGGAATTAAAATTAAGAGACCCAGCCGATAAGCAGGTTAGAATCGCCTGTTCGAAAAAAACATCCCGACTAAGTCGGGATGTTTTTTGTTGGTTCGCCATGGGGAATCGGCCTCGACTAATTTTGTCTGCGGACAAAATTGTCTGGCCACCGCCTCGGCCGACTGCGGTCGGCCTCCGGCGTTCGATTCCCTCAAGGCGGCTCAAAAAAAATTCCCCTTAACGGGAAATTTTTTTAGTAGCGCCATGGGGAATCGAACCCCAGTTTCTGCCTTGAGAAGGCAAAGTCCTAGCCGCTAGACGATGGCGCCGTTTGTGAATTACGAATTATCAATTACGAATTATGGATGTAATTTTTAGGTAAATTATGCGTTATTTAGACACAAAAGTCAATACCCTCCACACACTACAATTTGTAATTCGTAATTGATAATTCGTAATTATTTGTCATCAACCGGTCTCTCCGGAGGCACTTGAAAATACTCCAAAATAAATTTCGCCATTTTGCCGAAAACCGGCGCGGCCGTGCTTTCGGCATAGGCCGCCAGCGGTTTTTCGTATTTCACGAACATCACAAATTTGGGATCATCTATCGGAGCGAAACCGATGAAGGAATGATTGTAGGTTTTGGTGTAACCGCCCCGGCCGGCGATTTCCGCGGTGCCGGATTTTCCGGCCACGAAATAGCCCGGAACCCGCGCCCGGCCGCTGTATCCTTTGTCCACGGTTTTGACGAGCATGCCGGCAAGCAATCCCGCCGCTTTTTTGTCGAGAACTTCATTTATAACCTGCGGTTTGGTTTTATTTACTTTGCCGTCGGAATAGCGGATCTCCTTCACAATGTACGGTCTCATCAGCGCGCCGCCATTCGCGATGGCCGCGAAGGCGTTGGTAATCTGCAAAGGCGTGACCGTAATTCCCTGACCGAAGGCCGCGGTAGCCGTGTAGCAATCGAATTTCCCGCTTTTGTTGATGTTCAACGAATCAATCACGCCGGTGGTTTCCGTATCCAATTCAATGCCGGTCTTGACGCCAAAACCGAATTTTTTCAGATATTCTTTGAACTTATCCTTGCCCAGACTTTCCGCGACATAGACCATGCCGGTATTGATAGAGTTTTGCAGAACGCCGGTCATAGTTTGATCGCCGAAAGATTTGTTGCCGGCGTTTTGAATCGGCTGATCGCAGATGCCATCGCGACGGCCGTTATCGCGGAACGGACTGGCGGGCCCGACCACATTTTCGTTCAAGGCGCCCGCCATGACAATCGGTTTGAAAATTGAACCGGGTTCATACGGCGTAAAAATGGCGGAATTGTTGAACATTTCCGGATTATTCACTTGATTGTAAGAATTCAAATCAAAATCCGGCGCTGAACACATCGCCAAAACCGCTCCGGTTTTCGGATCCATAATCACCATTGACGCGCTCGCCGCTCCGTATTCCTCCATTCCGCTTTTTAATTTTTCACAACCTTCAAACTGCAAGGTGCGATCAATGGTTAGAATAATATCGGCGCCATCGGTTGCCGGACGCAGAGTGCCATCATCCCCGGCAATCCAACTGCCACCGGCGCTCTGCGCGCCTTCCTGAAATCCGCCCGATCCGCCCAATTCATTTTGCCAATAACCCTCTACGCCGTAGCGTCCGCTTTCCGTGCCGATATCGTCTTTTCCCAAAAACCCGATCACTTGCGCCGCGAACGAAGCTTCCGGATAAAATCGCTCCGAATGACGGCTGAAATACAGCCCGGGCAATTTCAGTTTTTTTATTTCCGCGGCCGTAATCTCATCAACTTTTTTTTCAATCGGCTCGTAGGGATCGGATCGCTTGTTTAATTTCGCGTACAATCCCGCCACATATTCTTCGTCATAAGAAAAAAAGGACGAGAGCGCGACGGCGGTGGAACTGGCCATGGCGTCGGTCGTGATTTGGCGAGTGTCGGCATACATCAGGAAAACATCGCGGTTGATCGCCGCCGGATATTCTTGACCGTTCCGAGCATCAATCACGCGGGTCTGGCCGCGACGCGGAAATAATTGCGCGTACATTTCCTGCGCGCCCGAAGCCACGACGGCGTAAAAATCATGCTGCAGGATCATGAGGACGAAAAGCCGGGCAACGAGCGCCAAAGAAACAAATAAAACAATAAAATAACCAGCGGTAATTCGGGAATGGTTCAATTCTTTATTCTTGAAATGGCGATAGCCGGTTTGAATCATGACAAATGTTAATACTTTTTTCGCTTGCCGGAACGGCGCGCGGCGATATTTTCATCAATAATGTCCGATTCCAACAATTTCTTAATAGAGGTTTCCATAGTGATCATGCCGTCCTTGGCTCCGGTTTGGATGGCGTTCGGAATCTGCGCCATGTTATTTTCTTTGATCAAATTGGCGATGGCCGAATTTTTGATTAAAATTTCCCGAGCCGCCACCAGCTTGCCATTTTTGGCCGGTAATAATTGCTGGGCGACGACCGCCCGCAACACCGAACTTAATTGGATCAAAATCTGTTTTTGTTTACTGCCCTCAAAAACATCCACCATTCGCTCAATCGCTTCGGCCGCTGAGCCGGTATGTAAAGTCGAAAAAACCAAATGACCGGTTTCGGCCGCGGTCAAAACCGTGGCAATGGTTTCCGGATCGCGCATCTCTCCGACGAAAATTATGTTCGGATCCTGACGGAGAACATGTTTCAAGGCTTCGGCGAATGATTTGGTATCTATTCCCACTTCTCTTTGTTCAATCAGACTTTTTTTATCAATAAATTCAAATTCAATCGGGTCTTCAATTGTGACGATATGCGCCCGGCGGGTTTTGTTGATTTCTTCAATTATGCTCGCGATCACCGTAGATTTTCCTTGTCCGGTCGGCCCGACAATCAGCACAAGACCATTCATTAGACCACCGAGTCCAAGCAAGGCTTCTTCAAATCGGAGGTCTGTGGGCGTTGGAATATCCTTGGGAATCAGCCGCGCCGAGAGACCGATTCTGCCTTCCTGCCAATGCAAGTTGATTCTAAAACGGATATTATTGGCCACATGCCCGAAATCCAATTCCAATTCTTCTTTAATTTTCTTTTTTTGTTCAGTGGTAAGTAAGTCAAAAATGGCATCTGCCAATTCCTTTTCATTTAATTTTTTATCATCAAGCGCCTTCAATTCCCCTTCCACCCGAATCATCGGCGCTTCTCCGCCGACCAAATGCAGATCCGAAGCAGAATTATCCGCGGCGATTTGAAAGTAGGAAGCGAGGGATTTCATAGTAATTACGAATTAGGGTTGTGAATTACGAATTAAAAATTACTCAGCTTCGCTCCACTACGCCGAGCAGGCGAATTACGAATTAACGATTACGAAGCGCGACGACATATTCGTAATTGCTGTAAGTGTATCATACGAAAGGGCTGGCCTTCAATCCTTGATATTTTGCGTAGAATGAGTTATAATCCAGCGGAGTGGTAAATCGGTTATCTCCACGCCGACATAGCCCTTATTCGCTCGGTGTAAGGAAAATAAATTCTCCTTACACTCTCACTCAATCGGGCTATAGCGCAGTTGGTAGCGCGCATCGTTCGGGACGATGAGGTCGGGAGTTCGAGTCTCCCTAGCCCGACCATGAAATTAGGAGGGATAGAGCAAGCAAATAGTTTTGCTTGCGTGGAGACGAGAACGCCGGAGCCATGTCTGAGGAGCAATTGGCGACGAAGACGGCGAGGCGGTGGCCAGCCCGAGGAGGCGGAAGCCGACGAGAGGCGAGGCCGAGTCTCCCTAGCCCGACAATTCATAATAAATCCTCATGCGCCCATCCAACCTCAAAACCAAAATTTTTCTGGATGGCGGGGATCCGCGCGAGACCGAGGAGATTA
>JBBTQT010000087.1:0-1778 GCA_038065575.1 Patescibacteria group bacterium | reverse complement strand
TGCGAATGACAAATGACAAAGCTCAAATGCCAAATCAAACCCCAAATCCAAACAAGAAAATTTATGATCTAGCCGAAAGAACAGCAAGATTTGGCGAGGCAGTTATTGATTTTGTGCGGACTCTGCCCAAAGATCAGATAAATCAACCACTTATTAGTCAAATTATTCGCTCAAGTACAAGTATTGGTGCCAACTATATGGAAGCCGACGGCGCCGATTCAAAAAAAGATTTCTTGCATAAAATTGGCTTGTGCAAACGAGAAGCAAAAGAAACCCAACACTGGTTACGAATGATCGCTCACGCGAATATCCCCTTCAAGGAAAAATGTCGGGAGCTATGGCAAGAGGCACATGAACTGACGCTGATCTTCTCAAAGATTGGCACTCGAAAACCAGAAAAATAAACGACTTTTGAGCTTTGGATTTGATTTGTCATTTGGATTTTGGCATTTGAACTTCAGTGTTAATACTTGGTAGTGGATTTCGGATTTTTCTCACTTAAGGTATAATCGCCTCAACGAATTGGAGGGTGTTTCTTGCAATTTAAGGTTCCACAAAATGTTGACATGGCGGATAAGATTATCGGGCCACTCACCATGGCTCAATTTCTCTATGTCATTATTGGCGGCCTGATTGATTATATTCTGCTCCAAAATCTCATTGATACGGCCCCGGGGGTGTTCTTTTCCCTCGCCATTCCGATTGCCCTTTTTTCCCTGGCCATGGCCTTTCTTAAAATCAACGACATTCCCTTTCCCCGGTTTATCCAAGCCGCGATTCTTTTTATGAGTAGCCCCAAACGTCGCATTTGGCACAAGTACAGCGAAACGTCGCCCGTGCGGATCACTACCCCTAAACAAAAAATCCAACCAAAAATCGTCCGCAAAAACATCGAAAAAAGCGAAATCGAAAAAATGGCGGCCGTCCTTGATACCGCTGGTTGGGCCGCCGTGCGCGACGAACAACTCAAGTCATTCGTTAAAGAATTTGATAAAAACCACCGACCAATTAATCCCGACAAACAGTCAGTGAATAACCAACAGGAAAAACAATGACAAAGCACCAATGTCAAATGTCAAATCAAGTTCAAAGCTCAAAATCTCGAATAAAATTTGAGTTTGGGATTTTTGGCATTGATTTGTCATTGGGATTTTGTTATTGGGATTTGTTGCTATGAGCAGAATTAGCCTTCCTTCAACCCAATCCCACATCAACATTGCCCGTATTCAAGATGGGGTAGTTATTACGAAAGACGGCGGCTTGCGCATGGTGCTGTTGGTAACCGCTGTTAACTTTGCCTTAAAACGGGAGGAAGAGCAAAACGCCCTTGTCTACCAGTATCAAAACTTCTTAAACTCGCTCACTTTTGCTATCCAAATCGTGGTCCAAAGCCGCCAACTCGACTTAACGGGTTATTTGGCAAAGCTTGACCAACGCTTGGCGGCCCAAACCAACGAGCTGCTGCAGATTCAAACCGCCGACTACATCGACTTTGTGAAAAAAATGATCTCCATGGCCAATATCATGGATAAAAAATTCTTTATCGTCATTCCTTACAATCCCACTAATCTCGCCAGCCGCAGCTTTTTTGACCGCCTTCTTCACCCCAACAAGACCGCGCCTGACATTGGCCTCGCTGAATTCAAACGGTTTCGCGAAGAACTGCTCCAACGCATTAACGTCGTCATGAGCGGCCTGGCTCCGATGGGTTTGCGTTCAGTACCGCTCGATACCCAACAATTGATTGAGCTTTATTATCAGACCTTTAACCCCGAAGA
>JBBTQT010000086.1:0-6900 GCA_038065575.1 Patescibacteria group bacterium | reverse complement strand
AGCCGGCGAAGAAGCACTCTACGAAATGGGCTTAACAGGACTTGATCCGAAATTGGTTTCCATTGTCGGACGGCTTAAATACCGCACCAGCTACGGACAGAATGTGCTGAACCACAGCATTGAAGTCGGGCATCTCGCCGGGATGATGGCCGCCGAACTGGGAATGAACCCCGCCGCCGCCAAAAGAGCCGGTTTTTTCCATGATGTCGGAAAAGCGATTGATCATGAGACCCAAGGCACTCACCCGGAACTTGGTTATCGCATCCTCAAAAAATTCAATATTGATGAAGACACTGCTCAAGTCGCCCTGACCCATCACGATACCAGTCCACCGCTTCTCCTCACCAAAGTGGTGATGGCCGCCGACGCTATTTCCGCTTCTCGCATTGGCGCGCGTCGCGATACTCATGAAGAATATGTCGCTCGTTTGGAAGAGTTGGAAAAAACCGCCAGCGATTTCCCGGGAGTGGACAAAGTTTACGCCATTCAAGCCGGCCGCGAAGTGCGCATTTTTGTAAAGCCGGATGAAATTGATGATTACGCCGCTCACAATTTGGCCAAGGATGTCGCCCGAAAAATTGAACAGGAACTTACCTACCCGGGAGAAATCCGCGTCAATGTCATCCGAGAAAACAGGGTGATTGAATACGCTCGTTAAACAATCTGTGGATAAGGAAAATCTGCTTCGTTGACACGAATATCGCGGGCGGGTATAATAGCGATATCACTTAATATCATTTTCGCGACAGTAGATGCTCTCGCGGGATAAAAGAAAAACCGTATGAATAAAACAGCCTTGGTTCAGGCGATCGCCGACAAAGTCGGTGTTGCCAAAAAAGAAGCGGAAGGAATGGTGGAAGCGTTCGTGGAAATTGTGGAGAGCACTCTCAAGGCCGGTGGCGAAGTAAATATCGCCGGTTTCGGAGCTTTCAGCGCCAAAACCAGAGCCGGACGCGTGGGCGTGAATCCCCAGAGACCATCGGAAAAAATCCAAATCCCTTCGGTCACCGTTCCAAAGTTCAAAGCGGGAAAAGGATTAAAGGACGCTTTGAAAAATCGATCATAATCGCATCAGCAAAATAAAATATAAAAAAATACAGTCAGACAATGATTGTATTTTTTTATTGGTGTCAGGAGGGAGAGTCGAACTCCCGACCTGAGGGTTATGAATCCTCCGCTCTTACCAACTGAGCTACCCTGACAAATGACAATGCCAAGAATATCACACGGCGGTGGCAAAGTCAATCTGAATATACCTGAAAACAGTGACGAAAAAAGCCCGCGCCACTACATCACCGCCACCGGTTCATCCCCCGGTGAGCCGAGAATCTCCGTGCCATCAGCATCGTGTTTAACAGTATAAGGGAAAGGAAAATTGCAGGCGGTAAATGTGCACCAGTTATCGGCATCGTTGCCGGAAATGGTCCAATCTTTGCGCGTCATGCTGGCTTTGGTGTCGTTGTCTCCGGCAAACCAGCCGGCGGAAGAATCAATTTCGTCAATCAACAATTCCGACGGATCGTACAAGCGCAAATGCTCGCCCGGGTTGTTCAGGCTGTTAGCGCCGGCGTAAATCTGGGAATCATCAAAATCCGACACGGTGGACTGATCGGTTCTTTCGAGGAGGAGACATTGGTATTGCGCCAACTCCGTTTCTTCCAAAATGATTTCATTGTCAAATTTAGCGGTCAGGGCATTATAGTCGCCCCAAACCAATTTCCAATTTCGCAGTTGCACCGGCTCTTCCCCGGCGTTGCAAAGTTCAATCCATTCGTCGCCGGTTGACGCTAAAGTTCCCATCCAGGCGATTTCGGCGATGGCGACAGGCCCGGTGGAAAAATTATTGTTCAATAAATCGGTGTATTGCCATTCGCCGTAATTATTCAGATCATCAACCGCCCGGACGCGGACATAGAAAGATAATACTCCGAGATCCGGATTGAAGTTAATGACCGGATTATTGGTAGTGGTGGTGAATCCGAACCAAATACAATTATTGGCGATTAACGCCGGCCAGAGCGCTAGCTGATCGGCGAGCAAAGGATCGTCAGTAGTTTTTATGACGGTGTTTTCTTCGTCACATGAAGCCTGGGGATTAAAACTATCAACATAAGGAAACAGATATTGCACTTCGTACGAAACCACTGTCAAATTTTCATCGGCCGCACCGTATTCCACATTAACGATGTTTCCGGTGGAAGTGGCGGACAGACTATTCATTACCGGTCCTTCCTGATCCACAAAAACATTCAAACTCGTGCTCGGCGATTGATTGCCCGCACTATCCTCTCCATAAAAAAATAAATTATTCGCGCCAGCGTTTAGATTCGCGACTGTTACTTCCCAAGTGGTGGTGGATAGATTTGTGGTGGTAGTGACGGCACTGCCACTTACCATGAAAACAGTGGCGATGCCGGCTTCCATCGTGCCGGAAACATCGGCCTCAGTGGAAGAAACGAATTGAGTGGTGCCGGTCGTGTAGGTGGCGATGATGGGAGCTTGCCAATTAACAACGACAATCTCTTCTGTTCGGACAATTAAAAATGTGAGGATGGAGCTCGTGACCGACAAATCCGAGGAATAACCTTGAAAATTAAAAGTAGTGGTGCCCAAATCCAAACTCTGTTCCATGGTCCATGTTCCATTTTCCATTATTAGGGCGGAGGTGGAGGTGTTACTCACAAAAATTCCGGCAGTGGAGGAATTGTAGGAGCCGGTAAATGTAATCACCGTGGAAGTGGTGGAATATGGTGAAGTGGTCGGAGAACTCAAGGCGATTTCCGGCAAAATTATAACGGACGCGGGAATCTCGGCCGGTGGCGGAACCGGTATTTCAACCGGTGGTGGAGTAGAACCCGGATTATTTGACGATACTGCTACCGGCGAAGAATTGATGCCCCCGAACGGAGAATTATTTTGAATGGGCGCGACTAGAAACCGATCAAGAAAATTTATATTTTTGATGACATCAAGAAGCGAGCGACCGGGAATTACTTTTATTTTTTCCGGTTCAGCTGTGATTATTTTCGCGGTTTCAACGACCGGCGACGGATTATCCGCGACGCGTTTTTCCACTTTTGGCGGAATTAATGCCGGTAGCGCGGGAATTATCGCTTTCGCGATCTCTAAATTGGACGGGTAGTTTATTTGAGGTAGAACGGCCGTTTCGACTGGTGTGAGTTCCGGTCTGGAATCACTGCCAACAGCCGGTTCTTGTCCGGCTTTGGCGCTTTGCTTGTCCAGACCGACGCTGCGGCGAAAATCGCCGTAGATGTCTTCCAGTTTGGCGACGGCTTTGCCGAATACCAGATTACCATAGCCTTTGAGAGACATTCTTCTCGCCGAGGTGTCGTCGGCCTCCTCCAGCTTTTCCGCCTCATCAAAGAATAATTTTATCGTGCCGGCGCTGTAACCGATGGCTTTGGGGAGAAGGTGGGTGGCGTAGTCGGATAGAACTATACTATCTTTAAATGGATCCAAATACTTTGAATTTTTTTGATTTCTAAATTTACTCTCCCAACCAAATAATTTTTCTGAAATATATATTTTATATTCACGACCTTCACTATCACTAGCATAACTAACGATATAAACTTTTTTATCCGGTTTTTCTAATAAACTAGTCCTAATTATTTCTAAAATTTTATACTCCCTGCTTTCAATCGTATCATCACTATAAAAATTATTATTGGAATAATTTGCCAAATCATCAAAGGCTTGATCCAGGTTATCCACCGCGATAAACTCACCGGTTATTTTGTCAGCCACCGTTCCCCAGTTATATTTAACAAATTGTTCGTAAGAATCACCGAGGCCGTGATTGTCATTCCGTGTATGGGACGGAACCGCGATGTCCGAGACCAGGTGGATCAGATGACCCAGTCCTTTCAAGGCTGCTTCCCGATCGCCATTCTTCCAGTCCGAGAGGGCTCGATCCAGAGAATAATCCCCCAATGAGTAATCTCTCTGGGCAACGCCATTCTTATACCATTCTTTGGATGATAAATGCGGTTTGCCGAGCCACAGTCCGCGATTCCTGACCGGATCATAGAAATGATTGAGCCAGCGGGTGGGCGCGTCTTCTTCAATCGCCCCAGACCTAATCCAGTTTTTTTCTTCCTCGGTCAATTTATTGTCGGGAAATTTGGCATTGTACAGATCCACCGCCAGACCGGCGATGTTTGGATGGGCGACTTTGGTGTCGTAGGTAAAAACTTGGCTAGGAATTACCAACGCGATGCCCAATGTGAAGAACAAAACAACACTTACCACGCAGACAAACGGGATGGTGAATTTGAGTATTATTTTATCCCATTTTTTGTTCATAACGATAAGTAATATCCTAGAGGGATTCAATTAACCAGACGCCTTGTGTGGTTTTTATAAATCTAAGGAGATGGCCAAAATTTTTTCCATCCTCTAATATACCAAAGGAATAAACAGCTTTCCAACTATCCATAGATTCTCTGTCAATTTTTTGATCGATATCATTTATCATTTGTTGTAGCTCTCCACTCTTTTTCACTTTCTCCAAACCTGTTTTAATTCTATCTCTATCCCCCTCCCTAAAACAACACTCCGTCGCCGCCTCAAAATCCCCTTTCTTCAACGCTTCCACAAACAAACGATGAGTTTCCTCCGGCGTTCGGATGGTGACCGCCGTATTTTCCGGAGTTTCCGAATACAACCGTTCCAATTCCTCCATGGAATAATCCGAATACGGAAAAGTGGGACTGGCCGCGCCGGTGTTCACCCGCGCCATTTTATTGGAGAACCAACGGCCGCCGCCGATAATACCCGCTAACCCCAAAACCAAAACCACGAAACCGCCAATGATCATCGGACTTTTTTTGAGAGTCATATTTTAAGATAAAAAGTTAATCTCTTTTAGTATAGCACAAACACCAGAAATTGGACAAAATCCCCAAATTTGGTTAAAATCACCAGGTTGAATCTCCAGCATTCTCTCGCAATGAAACAAATTTTCAAACAACTCACACCAGTCATTAAACGGTTGCGCGCGCAAACCGTCTATTATTTATTTCGCGCCCGAATGCCGTTAGCCCTGATCGCGCTCTTGGTTCTCCAAACTCACTTTTTCAATATCTGGCTCGGCCTTGATCCGAATCAATATCTCGTTCGACGCACCGCGTCCGCGGCCGCGCTCGGTTTTTTGCTTTTCGGTCCGGCGGTCCTGTTAAAAAAGAAAACCGGCGCATGGTACCTCGGCGTCATCTCCTCCGCCACGGCGATTATTTTTATTTGCCAATTTTTGTATTATTCCTATTCCGGCGGTTTTCTCCAGCCAACGGCCTTTTTTTATCTGCGCCAAGGCCTAACCGTGCTTGACACCGTCAAAACTCTACTCTCTTTTCGTTTACTGGTTTTCCTGTTCGGACCAATCATTGTTATTATCGCCGGCTGGTGGGAACGACGGGAAAAAATATCAGAGCCGGAGGAATTATCCAAAAAAGACAAAATCGCGATCAGTATCGTCATTTTTTTGGCAGTCACTCTCGGCAACGGCTATCTGTTTTTGCGGGAAACGATGGAGGGTGGTTTCACCTACATTTACGAATACAAACGGCTCTTTGATGTGAACCTGTTCGTAAGTAAAGTCGGGATTCTTAATTTTTCCATCGGCAACATCGTCGCTTCCGGTCTCCGGGCGGATAAAGCGACCGCGGCCGAAATTGATTTCGCCAAGCAATGGGTAAAAAAGCATGTAAAACCGCCGACCGCCGGCGAAAAATTCGGAGTGGCGCGCGGACGCAATTTAATTATCATTCAGATTGAATCTTTTGAAAACGCCGTCATCAACGAAAAAGTAAACGGCCAAGAAATTACTCCCATTCTTAACAAACTGGTGGCCGACGGACTTTATTTTTCCAACTATTACGCCCCGATCGGACCGGGCACGACCGCTGATGCCGAATTCATGAGCCTCAATTCCCTTTTTGCGTTGCCGGACCGGGTCGCTTTCATTGATTACGCTCATCATGATTACGCCGCCTTGCCGTCCCTCCTCGCCAAAAACGGCTATCAAACTTTCGCTCTGCACGGCGATGTGCCCAGTTTTTGGAACCGCGCCAATATGTATCCCAAGCTCGGCTATCAAAAATGGTATGGTCGGAAAGATTATACGATTCCGCGCAAAATCGGCGCGTACGATTTGGGCGACAAAGATTTCTTTCTCCAATCCATTCCGATTATCAAAACCTTTCCCCAGCCATTCCTCGCAACGCTCATCACCCTCACTTCCCATGTGCCTTATCAACTGCCGCCAGATTTGCAAAAATTAACTATTCCCTCCGATAGCCCTCTGCATCCCTACCACCGCGATTATTTGCAAAGCGCCCATTATGCCGATGAATCCATCGGCGCGTTTGTGGCCGAGCTCAAAGCCAATAATCTCTATGAAAATTCCTTAATCGCCATTTTCGGCGACCATGGCAGTTTTACCAATATCGGCGCTGGCCTCGGAAAAAATAAAACCGCGTTTGCCGAATTGCAGAACAGCCAAATTCCATTGATTCTAATCGCGCCCGACGCCGATCTCCACGGTGTGGTGGATAAACCGGCCAGCCATTTGGATTTTTATCCGACAGTAGCGCATTTGCTTGGAATCAATCCCCCGCCGTCAATCCTCGGCCAAGATTTATTAACAACCAAAACCCCGCTCGTCATTCACCGCAATTTGATTTCCGGAACCATAAAAAACATCATCAGCGATAAACTGGCCTACGAAGCCGCTCCGGATGGAATATTCTCCCATGGAATTTGTCTTGCCTTGCCCGAAAAAAAGAAATTGTCGCCTGATGAATGCCAAACGCTCTACGACAACAAGGAAGACCTTGTCCGGGTATCAGACACGATAATCAAAGGCGGATTGGTGCCGAC